>DATGSL010000168.1:0-2706 GCA_035302665.1 Opitutales bacterium
GAACGGCGAAAAAACCGGAAAAGAGCGTGAGGCTGAGGATAATAAGAAGGGAGAGGAGAAGTGGGCGGAGGTTCCGGGTTTTCATGTTGGGTGGAGGGCATTTTGACGAATGCCGCTACGGGGTGTTGAGTGTGGCGCGTATGCGCAGGAAGCGGCGTTCGGATTCATTCACCGATTGTTGATCCCGCACGCGCATTTCGGTGGCTGTTTCGTTGAGGATAATGGTTTCATCGGCGCTCCAAGCTTCCGGATCGAGATCGCCCGATGCTTCGGCGACGAGCGAGATATCGGTCGCTTCGGGCGATTTCGGAATGGTGAGCGTCAGATAAACGTTTCCGTTGATTTCTTCCAAGCCTGAAATCAGCGGCAAAGGCTCCGGCGGTCCGAGAGGATCACGGCCGAGCGCGTATTCAAGAAGATTCGGCAGGCCGTTGCCGTTCGGGTCGGCGTTGGGCCCGCTGATCTCCGGGACGAGGATTTGGCCTTCATTGAAATGACGGTTTCGCCAAAGATGCCAGGGCGACTGCGTGATTTGATAAACTGTTCCGAAATGGCTGACGATGAAGAGTTCGCCGACGCCGTCCTCTCCGAAGGAAACTGGCGCTTTGATATTTCCGAAGGTTGTGGTCCAGTCGATCAGATCTTCGGACGAGACACTTCCGTTTTCGTCGTAGCGAAAGGATTTAATGAAATCGGCGATGTAGTCTGCAAAGAAGTAGTGTCCGCGAAGGTGCGGCAACGCTGTTCCGCGGTAGACATAACCGCCGGCAATCGCTTTTCTGCCGTCGGAGAAGTCGTATTCAAAAATGGGACCGGTTAGTCCGTCCGTGTTTGCGCCGGGATCGAGATGGGTGCGTAAAGATCCTTCCATTAGGCGCCATCCGTAATTTTCGCCGCCCGGACTCGATGCCGGTTGAAAATTGATTTCCTCGCGTGCCGATTGTCCGACGTCCGCAATCCAGAGATCGCCAGTTTCGCGATCGAAGCTGTTGCGCCACGGATTCCTAAGTCCGTAAGCCCAAATTTCAGGGCGGCCGCCTTGGCCGATGAAAGGATTGTCGGGCGGAATCCCGTAATTTCGCGATGGATCTTCCGGAAAATCGTCGGTGTCGATATCGATTCGAAGGATCGATCCGAGAAGCTGATTTCGGTCTTGGGCGCGATTATTCGGGTCGTTTCCGCTTCCGCCGTCGCCGAGCGGAATGTAGAGAAAACCATCCGACGGGCTGAAATCGAGCCAACCGCCGTTGTGATTCGCGAAGTCTTGAGGGATCGTCACGATATCGAGCGCGCTCTTCGGTGTGACCGTAAAAGGCGGCTCTGTTGTCATCGTGTAGCGGCGAATGACGGTGTTGCCGACGCTATTGGTGAAGTTGATGAAAAAATAGCCGTTCTCGGAAAAGTTTGGATGGAAGGCGAGTCCGAGCAGACCGCGTTCGCTGCTCGTGCTGATCGGCGAAACCGTCAGAAAATTTTCCGTGGTCAAGATTCCCTTCTCCCGGTCGAAGAGACGGATTGAGCCGGTTTTTTGAACGATGAAAAGCCAGCCGGTTTCGCCGGGAGGAGCTGTGACGTAGACCGGTTGGTTCAGGCCCGATACAATTTCGCGCGCGATGATCGGGCCGTGAGCCGGATGGAGTTCGGCTTCGAGGGAGGAGGTTTCTCGGAGAAAGAAGGCCGCGGTTGCGATCAAAAGTATCTGAAAGCGCGGCGGGAGGGGAGTTGTCGGAGTCATTTCTTTTTATAAATTTAAATCCGGTTTCTGACGAATCTTTTTTCACCGATGGTTCCGGGACGCGTTCCATTGACATGCAGGTTGGTCATGTTAAAATGTCATTGGTAAGCCGATACTTCTTAGAAGGATGCAAATGTTATGAATATTGCTGATGATCAACTCGCTTTAAATCTATCCCGCAACTGGTGGATGCTGTTGCTGCGTGGCTTGGTTGCTATTGCATTTGGAATACTTACATGGCTTTTGCCTGCGATTTCGCTCGCAACCCTGGTGCTGCTTTTCGGAATTTATGTGATGGCCGATGGGATTCTCGGAGTCTGGACGGCCATCAAAGGGCGGAAGAGAATCGATGATTGGTGGGTGTTGTTTCTTTGGGGACTTGCGGGAATCGGGATCGGGATTCTGACGTTTCTTGCGCCCGGTATCACGGCGCTCATTCTCCTCTTTTACATTGCGGCTTGGGCGATTGTGACCGGGGTTCTCGAGATCGTGGCGGCGATTCGTTTGCGGTAGGAGATTCGCGGCGAATGGCTGCTCATTTTGGCCGGTCTTGCTTCTATCGTTTTTGGTGTGCTTTTAATGGCGATGCCGGGGCCAGGTGCGCTCGCTCTGCTCTGGGTGATCGCGACCTACGCCATCGTTTTTGGAATTATTCTCGTGATTTTGGCCTTCAGAATACGCAACTTCGAGAAGGCGCTTAAAAGTGACGGGAGTTAGCCTGGTCAGAAGTGCGAATCACTGCGTTGCTTTCCTATAATCGGCTTGGTCATGCACCGGAGTGCACTCCCGGGCCGATTCGGATCTTCATGTATAATCCAGGTTAACCGTTTGAGTCATTTGTATAAGTGGAATCGCGGAGGCGAAACTCGATTTGGATGATTTTTCCGGAGCTTTCGAAGGAGCCTTGGCTGCGGACGAAGTAGAGGGAGTTTTCGCGGATCCACTCGAAGTTTCCGGCCGGATTGAAGGGA
>DATGSL010000169.1:0-12875 GCA_035302665.1 Opitutales bacterium
AAGAAGAGGGATTCGAGAACGCATTTTGTTTATTTTGTGCGGGAAGAGTCGGTGTTTGTCGATCAATAGAAAATATTTCGATCGAGACTGCGATATTGAATCGCTTCAAGCAAGTGCGGGGATTCGATCGAAGGAGACCCGGCAAGATCTGCGATGGTTCTGGCGACTTTTAAAATCCGGTCGTATGCCCGGGCGGAAAGGGAGAGCTGTTCCATCGCCTGCTGAAGAATATCGCCGAGAGAGCGGTCGATTTTGCAATATTTTCGGATCTGTGCGTGGGACATTCGCGCATTGCAGGTCACCGTGCTCTCCGCCAGACGTTCCTGTTGGATCTTGCGCGCGTGAAAGATACGGTTGCGAATGGTCGTGGAAGTTTCGCCGAGCTTTGCATTCCGCAGTTCATCGATTGAAAGTGCTGGAGCTTCGACATGGATATCGATCCGGTCGAGGAGAGGACCGCTAATTTTGGAGCGATAGCGCTGAATTTGTGTCGAGCCGCACCGGCATTCCCGATTCGTATCGCCTAAATATCCACATGGACACGGATTCATAGCAGCGACCAACATGAAGTAGCACGGTAAGGTAACTTTTCCGGCGCTGCGTGAAATCGTGACGGACCCATCTTCGAGCGGCTGACGAAGGACTTCGAGTGCTGATCGTTTGAATTCCGGCAGTTCGTCGAGAAATAAAACACCGTTGTGGGCGAGCGAAATTTCTCCCGGTCCGGGCACCGATCCGCCGCCGAGTAGGCCGACATCGCTGATCGTATGATGGGGAGCGCGGTAAGGCCGTTCGAACCATCGTGTTTCTCCCGATATGGTTTGGCCGGAGGCCGACTGGATGCGTAAAATCTCGAGATATTCATCGAGGGTTGCTTCGGGAATGATCGAGGGAATTCGTTTGGCAACCATCGATTTTCCGGAACCGGGCGGCCCGATCATCAAGATGTTGTGATTTCCGGCGACGGCGACTTCGACGGCGCGGCGGAGGTTGTGCTGTCCTTTGATTTCGGAAAAATCGGGTTCAGAATCCGCAGGTTTTTGTGCGCGAAGTTTCTCGGGTTCCGATTGGAGGGGATCGATTTCGTGATTTCCGCTTAGGAAACGGAAGGCTTCATCGAGTGAGCGCACCGGGTAGATGTCGATGCCTTGGATGAGGGAAGCTTCCGCAGCGGCTTCGACCGGAAGGAGGATGCCTTTCTTGCGGAGATCGCGTGCGAGGACGGCCATCGCGAGGGCGCCTTTGATCGGGCGCGTGGCACCGGAGAGGCTGAGTTCGCCGGCGATCAGGTAGTCGTTGAGACGTTCCGGTTGCATTTGGCCAGTTGCTGCGAGGATGCCGAGGCCGATCGGTAAATCGTAGATCGGACCTTCCTTTTTGAGGCTGCCGGGAGCGAGATTGATGGTGGTTCTTGTGCGCGGCATTTGAAAACCGCTATTGCTGATCGCCGAGAAAACGCGGTCGTCCGATTCTTTAACAGCGGCATCGGGAAGGCCGACCATGATCAGTTTTGGTTCACCACTTTCGCCGGAGTTGACTTCAACTTGCACGGGGACAGCGTCGATTCCCTGGAGTGCGGAGGATAGGACGGTAGCAAGCATAAGTTCCCAAAGGAAAGGGAGGTAGCGGCGCAAGGGCAATCTCAAAGATCGGATGGTGCCGCGCTAGAAAGAACCAGAAAGGTGATTCGATCGGTAAAAAAGAAAGGCGGGCCGCCTACCCCTAAGCGACCCGCCAGCTGCTTTCTTAGTTACCCCAAAATCCCTGCTAAGCAGGGATGTTTCGAAGTTGAACAGTTGGTCGGTACAGTTGCAAGTGTTTTTTGTAACTTTCGCAGATTTATTTTCAGGCAGCTTTGGCGGTTTGTTTTAAGGGGATTGAGAGGGTCGTATCGACTTTTAATTCGTATGCGCGCCCATCGTGCATGATGCGGATCGGTCCTTCGGAAGAATGGAGGCTGCGGATGTAGAGATCGTGTTTCACGATTTCGAGAATAAGCGAGTGACCTCGATATCGGAATTGCAAAGTGAGTTCGTCGATTTCGTCAGGAAGAACCGGATTGATGTGGAGAGCGTCTCCACAAGTTTCGATTCCGGTGAAGCATCTCTGAACGAGATCGACCGTGCCTGCCATTGCACCGAGATGGATTCCTTCGGGTGTTGTGCCGCCCTGAACATCGGCAACATCGCTTTCGAGGGCTTTGCGGAAAAATTCCCACGATCGTTTGCGGTCAAATCGGGCGGCAACCCAGGAATGAACAATATGGCTGAGGGTCGAACCGTGAGCCGTCCGCGCGGAATAGTAGGCGATATTGCGCCGGATCAGATCGTCATCGATCGGATATCCGAGGCGATCGAAGATGGTTCTGAGCTCGTCGCTCGAGAAAAGGTAAAAAAGCATCAGAACATCGGCCTGTTTTGAAGCTTTGTAACGATTCGATGAATCGCCCTCTGCTTCGAGGATCCGGTCGAGGCGGAGAACTTCTCCATGAACTTTATGGTATTTCTCCCAATCAAGTTCTTCGAGATCTTCATATCCTTCGAATTGACTGATGATTCCGTCGCCGTGAAACGGAACCGTCAGTTTGCGGCTGATTTTGTCCCAAAGGTCGATTTCGTCCTCACGGAGTTCGAGTGTTTCGCAAAGCTCTTCTCGCCGATCGGTCGCGAGCATTTTAAGCGTGTCGAGAGCACGCGTCAGAACCCACGACGCCATCACATTTGTGTAGGCGTTATTCGGCAAACCTGGTTCTTCCGCATCGGGCAACGCATCGTGATATTCGTCGGGACCCATCACGCCGGTGATATCGTAGCGTTCCGTTTTTTCGTTCCATTTCGCAAGGCTCGTCCAGAAGCGTGCGATTTCGAGAATCATTTCCGCGCTGTGAAAGGCAAAAAATTCCTGGTGACCGGTCGCTTCGTAATATTTCCAGGCGTTGTAGGCGATCGCCGCATTTACATGGCGTTGCAGATGCGAATTGTCCGGTATCCAACGGCCCGATTTTGGATTTAGATGGAGCACCTGTGTTTCCTCGCGTCCGTCGCTGCCGCTTTGCCACGGGAACATTGCTCCTTTGTATCCGGCTTCCTTCGCAGCAAAACGAGCTTCATTCAGCCGTCGGTAGCGGTAGCTCAGAAGTTTTCGGGTGATCTCCGGAATACGGAGATTTAGAAAGGGAAAGATGAAAAGCTCGTCCCAGAAAATATGTCCCCGATAAGCTTCGCCGTGCCATCCGCGTGCCGGAACGCCCGTATCGAGTTCCATTGTGTGAATGGAAGTTGTCTGAAGTAGATGAAAAGAGTGAAGGCGCAGGATGAGATTGGTGCGCAAGCCGGCGAAGGGATCGGTGAGCGCGAGGTCGATGTTGAAACGGCGCCAAAGTTGTTTCCAGGTCAGAGCGTGCGAATCAAAAAGGTCGGAAAAACTGCCTGCGCGGGTCACCCATTTGATGGCTTCAATGCCAGCCTCTGAAATGGCGCGATCGCGGCTGGTGACCAGGGCGACGATTTTTTCAACGGTTACCGGATTGTCCGGGCTGATTTCGATAGTGAAGAGTTGCTCGATTTTTCCCGGTTCTTGAAGCGTTCTCCGCTCGACCGAAATCGGTTCGTCGCCGTCGAGACGGAAAATTCGGGTTCGGGCTGCTTGAGCAATTCGGATCTCCGATTGAACGGTTTCGACCTTTAGCGCGATTAACTCTTCGCTAACTTCGCGTTCTTCGGACGGTTTGAGATGTTGATTGTTGAGGTCTTGATAGCGGTCGACGCCTGTATTGCGGACTTGTCCATCGAGTCCTGAGCGAAATTCGATTTTTCCGGACCAATTGACAGCATCGACGGTCGTTTCCAGTGCGGCCAGATGGGGGTATTTCATGTGAACGAGGCGTCGCTGGGTGAGAACGGATTCCCGGCCTTCCGGATCGCGAAACTCGACTTCGCGTTCGAGGGTTCCATTGCGGAGGTTGAGCGTTTGACGGACGTCCAGAAGAGTGACTTTTCGGAGGTCGAACCATTCGCCACCTTCGATACGGAAGGAGAGGGGAAGCCAATTGGGAAGATTGACGAGATCCTCGTTTTCGACAATCCGTCCTGCGATTTCTGTTTTGAGTCTGTTGTAACCACCGGCCAAATAGGTGCCCGGTGCGTGGACCTCATCTGCACTGCTTTCCGGAGCTGCGCCGCGGGTCGCAAAAACGCCATTTCCGAGTGTGCAGAGTGCCTCGTGAAGTTTTTCCTTTTCGGGATCAAATCCTTCGTAAGTAAGCGCCCACGAGTCGATCGAGGCGCCCATGCTCAATTCTGCTGTGAGGCGTGCGAGGAAATTTTTTACAGCTTCGGTATCGGCGAGAGCGTATTGTGCAAGAGTTTGATGCGTTCCGCCTTTTACAACGATTCCGACCCCGTGAGACGGGAGAACGCGGAAGGCATCCTCGTCGGTGATATCGTCGCCGATATAGATCGGAAGGGATGTATCCGCGTCGATTTGAAGGACTTTAAGGAGCCAGAGGACAGCTTTTCCTTTGTCCCAATCGACCGATGGCTGGAGTTCAAAAACCATTTTGCCCGATGTCTTTCGCAAATCGGGATAGTTTGAATGAACCTCCTCGACGATCTTTTCGATCCGGGGACGCTCAGGTTCGGGAACCCGTCGGCTGTGAATCGCAATCGAGAATTTCTTTCGCTCGATGTAACTGCCTTCGATCGATGCGGCTTTTTCGCGCAGCTCTTTTTCTGCATCGTCCAGAAGTGGGAGAAAACGTTCGACCTCGTCGGCTTTTTTGCGAAGTCCCCCCGGTGCAGAAATGTCAAAACCGTGGCTGCCGGCGTAGGCGAGATTCGGCAGGCCTACCCTTTTTCGGACGTCGGCGAGATCTCGTCCGCTGATAATCGCGACGGTGCAGTGCTTTGCGAGACGGGCGATGGCCCGTCGGGTCTCCTTATCGATCACCGCTTTTTTGGGATCTTCAACAATCGGACTTAAGGTGCCGTCGTAATCGAGAAAGACAATGATGCGGGAGCCGGGAGTCCGGGTTACAAAGGAAAGACAATCGCTGGCGTCGGGAAGATCTTCCAAACGGCTCGATGATTCGGAGGTCCGTTTGGCAATTCCTACTGCGGCGAGATCGTCGACGACGATGTCGGCTCCATTGTCCTTGAGCTCTTCCTTTTGGTCTCCGCGGTTGACGCCGATGACACATCCGAATTTTCCGGCATGTCCCGCCTGAACACCGGAGAGGGCATCTTCGAAAACGACGGTTCGCGCGGGGGAAACGTTTAGGCGTTTCGCCGCTTCGAGAAAAATATCAGGAGCTGGTTTTCCTTTAATGCCGAGACGCTCCGATTCGAGACCATCGACGCGGGTTTCGAAAAGATCGGAGATACCGGCGGTTTCGAGGATCTTTTTGCAATTTTTGCTCGAGGAAATAATGGCAGTTCGGAAACCGTTTTCGCGAAGCTTGCGAATCAGTGAAACGGTTGAGTCGTAAACTTTGATACCCTCTTCCTCGATAGCGGCCAGAAAGAAATCGTTTTTCCGTTTTCCGAGACCGTAGATGGTCGGTTTATCGGGTGGATCCGCCGGATCGCCGAGCGGAATTGAAATATTGCGCGATTGGAGGAAACTCTGGATACCGTCGTGGCGCGGTTTTCCGTCAACCCAAGTGAGATAATCGCGATCCTCATCGAAAGGAATGAAAATTTCGCCCGATTCCTTCGCCTTTTGTTTGAGAAAATCGTCAAAAAGTTTTTTCCACGAAGCTGCATGGACGGAAGCGGTTTGAGTGACGACGCCGTCGAGATCGAAAATCACAGCATCAAATTGCTGTCGGGAGAGGTGGATGGTCGGTTCACTGATTTGTGCTGCGGTGCTCATGATGGAGTTCCTTTGTTTCGTGTTTCGGGATCTCCTTTATTTTAACAGCGAGTCAACCGGGTGACAAGTGTACCGGGCATTCGGTTGGTCTGAGAGATTCACTTTTGCAATGCATGCGCAGAGGTTTTAGCGAAAAAGGCTGACAGGAGCGATCTCAGACAGGAGGCTGGAGGGCGTTTGTTATCATGAAATATTTGATTCTCAGTTGCAGCCTGCATCCGCGGAGCCTGAGCCGTGTGCTCGGTCGTCATTTGGAAGGATATCTTGATCCGGCGGAAACAGCTTTTGTCGATTTGATGGAGGTCGATCTTCCGATTTGTGACGGAGGGGCTGCTTATTCACATCCGGAAACGAAGCGGATTGTGGAGCAGATCACGGCGGCTCAGGGGATTATTATAGCGTCACCGATTTACAATTATGATCTGAGTGCGGCGGCGAAAAACGTTTTGGAACTGAGCGGAAGGGCGTGGGCGGACAAGGTTGTTGGTTTGCTTTTGGCGGCGGGAGGTCGCGGAAGTTATATGGCCGGGATGTCGTTTTTAAACAGTATGATGCTCGATTTTCATACGTTTATTTTGCCGCGTTTTGTTTTTGCGCCGGGGCTGGTATTTGGCGAGGAGCCGATGATCGACGATGAGCTCGATCGGCGGATCAAGGAATTAGCGGAAGAACTCGTGCGGGTAACGGAGGCCTTGGCGCGACCGAAGAAAACGGAAGAGTTGCCTTAACGCCTTACCGGAATCGATTCGCGGGCAAGGTATTCCTTTACCTGGGGGATCGTGACGATCCCAAAATGGAAAAGAGAGGCGGCCAAAACTGCATTTGCGCCACCGTCTTTGAGCGCGTCGCGGAAATCTTCGAGTTTGCCCGCGCCGCCCGAGGCGATCACTGGAACGGAAACGGCGTCGCTGACTTTTCGTGTCAGCCCGATGTCGTATCCTTCGCGCGTGCCGTCGGCATCCATACTGGTGAGCAAAATCTCCCCGGCGCCGAGTTCGGTCACCTTGATCGCCCATTCGACGGCATCGAGTTCCGTCGGACGAGTGCCGCCGTGGGTATAAACACGCCAGCTGGCTTGATCGCTTTCTCTTTTGGCATCGATTGCGACGATGATTCGCTTGCTGCCAAATTCCTGGGCTGCGTCCTGCACAAGTTCCGGATGGAGGATCGCCGCTGAGCTGATGCTTATTTTATCGGCACCGGCTTCGAACATGCGGCGGATCTGGTCGAGCGAGCGGATGCCGCCTCCGACCGTTAAAGGCATGTCGCAGGCTGCCGCTGTATCCGCGACGACGCGATACATCAGCTCCCGCTCCTCGCTGGAAGCTGTTATGTCGAGGAAAACCAATTCGTCAGCGCCTTGCTCTTGGTAGAGTTTGGCGCTGTCGACCGGATCTCCGGCATCGCGTAATTCTTTAAACTGTACGCCTTTCACGACGCGCCCGCCGCTGACGTCGAGGCATGGAATGATGCGTCGTGGAGTCATTTTGGGTCCTTATTCTTCCCGAACAATATCAGGATCGAAGGAGACTGTCAGTTTATAAAGTTGGTTGACGCGCATATTCAGCGGGTGTTCGCGACGGAGGTGCTGAATATAATGGATTTTCCCGTACAGTGAACGGTAGGCCGGATCGTCGGTGACGACTTCGGTTTCCTGCCAGCTCGCCTGAAAATCGTCGTGCAGAACTTCGCATCCGAGTCCGTCCGGTCCGAGCCCGAGGGTTCCGGCTGCCCGGTATTGGCTGTGCGGTGCGCCGATAACGAAAGCGTAACGCATTTTCTCGAGCTGGATATTGTTTTTAACGGTAAAAACAAATTCGCTCGTGATTTTCTTGCCGGTGAAGGACCAGCTGACCTTGCAGCTGCCGATACCGGGAATGATTTCCTGATCTTTCGTAATCAGATCGGGCTGTTCGTAGTGCCAGTAAAGGGAGTTGCGCGGTCCGAGTCCTGTGACGCATTTTTTCCCGTAGAAGGATGGAATGAACTGTTTCCCATCGATCGTCAGTTCGGGAAGCATGATCGGCAGATATTTATCGACCGGCCAGTCAAAGATTCCCGGACAATGCGGGAAGGCGAGTGCATCGGAATTTGTGTCCGTGGCTCCGACGAGTGGGAGCTGGACGTGAAGACCCGATTCCGGATGTCTGTAGATGTAGAGACCTTGCTCCTTGCGATTCGATTTGTCGAAGAAGACAAAGCGACCGCTTCTTTGAGGAGCTGCCGGTTTGGCGGGAGGAGGTGTCGTTACGCTGAGTGCGAGGCGGCTCCACTGACTGAGGTAGCGGGCGCCATCGAAATTGGCCATGCGGGTGGTGTGCCGATCGATCGAATTGCGCTCGCTGTCGCGGATCACGAGATAGCCGTGTTCCTGGTCGAGATAGGTCGTAAAGAAAAAGACGAAAAGTCGGCGGAGAACGTCGAAATATTTTACCTGTTGATCTTCAACAATCCATCCATCGCGGAACGATTGTAGGAGAAGGCTGATGCAATGCATCTGGCCGTAGGCTCCGATCGCGTCGCCGTAAGCCCAACCGAGACCATCTTCGCGGGTCATGTCGGGGAGCATCCGGATGTACTTCTCGGCGTAGCTGCGGAGGCTCGGAAGTTTCCGTTCGCGGAGATTGATATTGGCGTGCAGCTGGAGGGATTGTCTGATGAAAACGTAGCTGAGGATGCCGTAGATATTGAAAATTCCGGTGCCGGAATCCTCCTCGCTGGCGTCGTCGATAAAACCGTTGGAGCTTCGTTCTGAGATCCGCTCCAGGAAGCGATCGATCAGTCGACCGGTCTCATCTTTTTTCGAGAGACCCATGCTGTAACGGGCGACCGACTTGGCGATATTGAAAGCTTGCCAATGGTTTTGGTAGTCGCTCCGTGCGAGAAGAAGTTTATCGAGTCGTTCCCGTGTCGGCTCGACCAGGCGCTCCCAGACCGGATTCCGTTCTTTGGAAGGGCCGAAGGAGAGAAGGGCGAGTGCTGCGTAGGCGAGACCATTTTCCGCCGGCGGCTCTCTGAAGGCTTGTGCGGTGATGAGTCGGGCAGCCAGATCAATCAGATCGTGCCCTTCCAACTCGGTTTCACCGGTCGCACGGTAAAACTCGCCGATTGCCAGGGCAGCGTGCCCGGATTCATCGACCCGTGGATCTTCTCCTTCCACCGGTGTGATCGATCCATCAGGATTGATGGAATCGAGATTGTGGCCCAACATTGAGCGGGCCATGTCCAGACATTGCTCGGAAAAACTCTGCATGAAATCGATATGCGTTTGGCGGAAAAGGGAGTGTTTTCAGCGACCCGGCCGGTATTGTCAACGAATTACACGGTTTATTTTGGGTTTTTCTGAAACTCGGCCTTATTTTGCTGAAAGTTTCCGGGTTTAAATTTTTGCTACCTCTTTGGCCGGAGGCGGAAACGGCAGAGTTGTGGTGCTCTCTTGTTCCCTAGTGAAAATGCTCACTCCGTTTTAAGGGCGGCCCCAATTGTGAGAGAAATGTTGCTGTGTTAATTTTCGGTTCGATCAGAGCGACAGGTTTTGCCAACGGAATTTCTCCCGACGGAAGTTCCACGGTCAGGACCTTGCAGTGAAGTTTTTAACAGATGACCTTATAAAATATATGAATAAAAAAGCCCGCCTCGAAATGATCCGCAAAGCCTACTACGATACGCGGAGACGCAAACGGAAGCTTACCCCGAAATCGTGGCAGTTGATCAAGGAACTCCGCGAAGAGAATGAGGAAGTCGAGCCCGATATGGTTTTCGATTTCAACGAGGACGATATTTACGAGGAAATCGAGCTGATGAAAGGCGCGCACGTTTTCATCAGCGACGACAGTGATTGGGACAATGCCCATTACTACGACTCGAACCTCTCTTCCGAAACGCTCTACTTTCGGAATCTCCGGCGATAAGCGGACCTGACCTGGAAGCGCCCGCGTTTAAGTAAAGGCGCGGGTGCTGTTTTTTAACCGGTGTTTATTGTCCGAGAAGTCGCAGAAACTCGGCGTTCGTTTCGGTTTTGCCGAGACGTGTGAGCATCGTTTCGGCGGCTTCGAGAGGTCGTAGCGGCGCGAGGGCGCGGCGGAAGAAGTGAATTTTCTCCAGATCGTCCTCGTCGAGGAGCAATTCTTCGCGTCGGGTTCCAGACGAAGCGACATTCATCGCTGGCCAGAGCCGCGCTTCGGCGACCTTGCGGTCGAGAACCATCTCCATGTTGCCGGTTCCCTTGAACTCCTGGAAAATGAGATCATCCATCCGGCTGCCGGTTTCGATCAATGCTGAAGCGATGATTGTAAGACTTCCGGCCTCCTCGGTATTTCGAGCGGCCGAAAAAAGCTGACGCGGTTTCTCGAGTGCGCGGATATCGAGACCGCCGGTCATCGTTCGTCCGCCGCCTTTTCCGGCGTTGTATGCGCGAGCCAAGCGGGTTAGGGAGTCGAGCAGAACCACGACATGTTTTCCGACTTCGACCTGACGTTTCGCCCGTTCGATCGCCAATTCGGCGACGTGGATGTGGTTTTTGATCGGTTCGTCGTTCGACGATGCAAAAAGTTCTGCGGGGACGGTGCGCCGGATATCGGTCACTTCTTCGGGTCGTTCATCGATCAGGACCATCATCACGTGACATTCAGGATGGTTTTCGAGGACGCCGAGTGCGATATCGCAAAGTAAGGTTGTTTTTCCTGTTCGCGGCGGCGCGACGATCAATCCGCGCTGGCCCTTGCCGACTGGGGAAAAGAGGTCCATGACGCGGACGGTCATCTTGCCATCCTTCGTTTCGAGTTTCAGGCGCTCATCTGGAGTGAGCGTTGTAAGAGAAGTGAAATCGGGGGCGCGTCGTCGGGCTTCGGGCGCCATGCCATCGGAACTTTCGATGAAACGGACGGTTGGCGCGGCGCGGCGCGGCTCCTGGATTGCCGTTGCTTTGATATAACTGCCTTGGCGGAGTTTGAAACGGCGCACAAGTTCCCGGGGAACGATCGGGTCGGTGTTTCGGGTTTTTCCGTGCCGTGCAGGATCGAGCAACTGACCGGAACGGTTCCCGTGAATTTCCAAGATGCCCTCTACCGGGACCTCATTCTGATTATTCGTTTTTTCCATATTATTGCCGAAAAGTCTTGACCGGACGCGGGGGGAGAAATGATTTTAGGGTCTCACCGGTTACAATAATCAACCCTTCAAATTAAGACGTGAACGAAAGCAATATTACTTCATTCTCGACCGAGAAGAGAGTTTTCGAACCCAGCTCCGAATTCCAAAATCAAGCCAACATCAAAAGTATGGCTGAGTACGAGGAGCTTTACCGCGAGTCAGTGAATTCTCCGGAAGAATTTTGGGCGAAGCAAGCAAAAGATTTCCTCCTTTGGCAAAAGCCGTGGGATAAAGTCCTGGAATGGGAGGCGCCTCACGCAAAGTGGTTTAGCGGAGGTAAGCTCAATGTCTCGGAGAACTGTCTCGACCGTCATCTCGGAACGGCGCGTGAAAACAAAGCGGCTCTCATCTTTGAAGGGGAGCCTGGCGATGTTAAGACTATTACCTATAAAGAGTTGCATCGCGAGGTTTGCAAGCTGGCAAATGTCCTTGAAGGTCTTGGCGTAAAGAAGGGCGATCGTGTCGCCATTTATCTGCCGATGATTGTCGAGGCGGCCGTTGCGATGTTGGCTTGCACACGTATCGGCGCGATCCACACGGTCATTTTCGGAGGTTACAGTGCCAACGCGATTCGCGACCGGGTCAACGATTGTCAGGCGAGCGTCGTGATCACTGCTGATGGCGGTCATCGCCGGGGCAAGAAGTTCCCCCTGAAGGGAAATGTCGACGAAGCGCTGAAAGAAGCGGAGTCGGTAAAGCACGTGATCGTCGTCAAGCGCGCTGGAAATGAAGTGCCGATGGAGGAAGGGCGCGATCTTTGGTATGATGACCTGATGGCCGATGCGAGCGCGAAGCACACGCCGGAGGCCTTCGATGCAGAAACGCCGCTCTTTATTCTTTATACGAGCGGAAGCACAGGGAAGCCGAAAGGGGTTCTCCATACCACCGGTGGTTATCTGCTTCAGACGACGATGACCGCCAAATATGTCTTCGATCTGAAGGAGAGCGACACTTATTGGTGCACGGCGGATATCGGTTGGATCACCGGGCATAGCTACGTTGTTTACGGAATTCTTTCGAACGGAGCGACGAGCCTGATTTACGAAGGCGTTCCGAATCATCCCGATTGGAGCCGTTTTTGGTCGATGATCGAGCGCCACCGCGTTACTATTTTCTACACAGCTCCGACGGCGATCCGCGCATTCATGCGTGCCGGTGAAGAGTTTGTGGAAAAGCATGATCTCAGTTCGTTACGTCTGCTCGGCAGTGTCGGTGAACCGATCAATCCGGAAGCTTGGATGTGGTATCACCGGGTCGTCGGCAAGGAGCGCTGCCCGATCGTCGATACGTGGTGGCAGACGGAAAACGGCGCGATTCTGATCAGCCCGATTCCGGGTGCGATTCCAACAAAACCGGGATCGGCCACCTTGCCTTTCTTCGGAGTTGTTCCGGAAGTCGTCGATGACGCAGGAAATCCGGTCGAAAAGGGAACGGGTGGAAAATTGACGATCAAGCGCCCCTGGCCGTCGATGTTGCGGACGCTTTGGAATGATGATGAGCGTTTCCATTCCGAATATTGGTCCGATTTCCCCGGAGTTTACTTTAGTGGCGACGGTTGCCGCCAGGATGAGGACGGTTATTTCTGGATCGTTGGACGGATTGATGACGTTCTCAACGTTTCCGGTCACCGTCTCGGAACAGCTGAGATCGAAAGTGCTCTCGTTAGCCATCCAGCTGTTGCGGAAGCGGCGATTGTTGGGCGTCCCGATGAAATCAAGGGAAGTTCGATTGTTGCCTTCGTTACTTTGAAAACCGGTCATGAGCCGACGGATGAACTCAATCAGGAGTTGCGTTCGCACGTGGCGACCGAGATCGGAGCGATCGCGCGGCCGGAAGTCGTCCGTTTCACCTCT
>DATGSL010000170.1:0-5086 GCA_035302665.1 Opitutales bacterium
TTCTCCTCGCAGGACCATTTTCTCGAAAAAGCAGCATCGAGTTAAGGCGCCTCCAGATCTTTCAAAATCACCCGCAACCGCAAGAAACCGGAGGAGTCGTCCACCAGCCGATCATCCGAAACGCGCTCTTCCAGATAATCGAGTTCCGATTCATACAAAAAGTCCTCACTGCTCCAGATCTCCCGCCACAAAAGGAGATCCTCCGAAGCTTCAACCGCGTAAAGAAGGTCATCCGCCGATCGACTCCGCCGAAAAACGATCTCCATTCGTCCATCATTGTTCGAAATCTCGGGCAAAATTTCCCTTCCGCTCCGATGCGGATTACCTCCGAACGCATATTCTAGCAGATTGACGACGCCATCTCCATCCGGATCCTTCTCCGGATCAGCAGCGTCCGAAAACAACCTTTCCTCTTCCGTAAAATACTTCTCCACCCAAGCGGCATATCCGACCAAAACTTCGCTTGGAGGCAAAAGGTCCTCCCTCGAGCGCGGAATCAGCAAATAATCCCAGCTCTCCGATCCGGATGGCGCAAATCGGGAAAAAATTCCGACAAAATCCGCCGGAAAGTCGGGCGCCGCTTGATACCCCATATCGGTAAACCGGTTCACGAAAATATCGAGAACGCTCTCGCCTCCATCATCGGTCACTGAAATCGTTCCGCTCTCCCCCGGCTCCGGCCAAGGATTGCTATCGGCGGCAAGAAAAAGATGCCGAATCCGAACAAGCCTTCCACTCATCCTTTCAGGATCCGCAAGTAATTGGGCAGTCGTCCGAATTTCCGCTTCCAGCTCGGAAGCTATTCCCAAATCAAAAAGATCAGCCACGTCCGATATCCGCAGTCGAAAACCATCCCGATATTTTTCAATCTCACCGACAACCACATATCGATTTCCTTCAACAACAGGACTCCAGAAATCGAAAAGTGATTCTGCATAGATCGCGATTCCCGCTCGCTCGTCCTGAAAAAAGCTCCAAAGCTCCGTCGCACTCAGCAGTCCCGACGAGATCGTTGCCACTCCGCTTAACGCCACTCGCTGAAATGTGTCGATCGGCTGACCAAAGAGGAACCGGTCGGCTATTTCTCCAACTGGAAGAACCGGGATCGCTCCCGGCAGCGGATTCAGAAGCGCCGGTTCATCACCCGCAGAGGCCGTCCGGATCGTGAACCGCGGAAACCCCAATTCGCGGATCTTTTCCAAGGGAGGACTTTTAATCCCTATTATCCGAATTCTGCCTGAGCGATTCTCTTTAATTTTCGCACCGCTGATTTCGATTTGATCACCATTTAATGTCAGAGTTGCCTCACTGAATCCTTCGCCGAGCAATTCTAAATTTTCAACGCTCAGGCTCTTCCAACCGATCGGCAGTTCGAGCAAAACCCGCGCAATCTCATCGCCAGGCATCGCAGAAAGTTCGAGTTCAACGTCCAACTCTTCTCCCGGAACAAAAAGCTCCGATCGATGATACGGACTCCCTGCCGTCAAATTTTGAAAAATCGCAAAACCAGGACCAGCGGTTCCTTCAGACGCAAAAGCCCGTATCTGGACGTTATCCAAACGATTATTTCCTGTTGCACTCGGTTGTTCAGGAATTCCGTCCAAAACAACGCGAAAATAGACTTCCGGCGCGTCGGCCAAATCGGCGACCGATTCAAAGGATATCGTTTCTAACGCATAATTACCGCTCGCTTTCACCGTCGCGTGAAAAACAAAATTCTCTCCGTCGATACTCCAAAACCAATGTTGATCGGTAAAACCGGAGGCCGACCGTCGGGTCGCGTACGAAAGAATCGGTTTTTCAAACCCGGGCATCGCAACCCGAAAGGTCAAATGCCGCCCTTCATTCAGGAGTCCGGCGCCATTCCGCAATCCCAGATCCCGTCCGGCAAGATCCGAAGCGAAGGCATTGATCGTCGTGCCAACAAAATCGGAAAAAGTCGTCGTTTCCCAGTCTGTTTCAACAAATCCGCTCCCATGATTTGCTTGAAACTGGCTCTCCGGCGGATCGTCGTTCTGATTAAAATTCCATCCGGCGATCAAATATTCGTTTCCTGCATGAACCGGTTGTCCGACAAAGACCGGCACCGTTGCCTGCACGGCTGAAAGCGTCGATAGAAAAACGAGCCAAAAAAGACCGATGGGGTATCGGCACCGAGAGGGGGAAGTTGCCATAGAAAGATGGACAAACGGCAACCTCCTTTTGTCAATAAATTTCTATGACAGACTCCCGGGAAGAAGGTTTTCAACGATTCTCGATCGATTCGATATAACGGCTCAGAGTCGGACGTGGATCGAGCTCGTAAGCGGCCCGGAGATGTTTCAGCGCAGCCTCAAAATCACCGCGGTTCACCTCCAGCCGACCGAGCGCGATTCGCGCGTCGACCTGCGAATCAGGCACAGAAAGCGCACGCGTAAAATAGAATTCCGCCTGCCCGAAATCATTTTCCTCCTGATAAATTTCCCCGAGCAACAAAAGCCCAGGTCCGTGAAGGGGATCAGCCGTTGTCAATTCCTCCAGACGTTCCCTGGCAACTTCAACTTCGCCCGCCGCCCGGGCCAGACGCGCCTCCGCCATCACCAACTGCTGCTCTTCTTTCGGCTCGAGATTTTCCGGCAGTAGTGGACGCAATTCATCCAGATAACTTCTCGCTTCCTCGATCAATCCGTGACCAAAAAGATACTGCAATGGCCGGAGAGCCTGAGCTACATTCCAACTGTCGGATTCCGAAATCGCTCTTCGATATTGAACGACCGCGAGGCGATAATTCCCCTCTCGCAAATACAGATCGCCGAGCAAAAACTGACTCGCGGCGGTCATTTTCCCAAGGCTTTGCACAAGTTCGAGATTCGTGATCGCCTCACCGTAACGCTCGAGATGCATCAAGGCATTTGCCTGAGAAAACCATAATTCCGGAAGCTCTGGATTCTCCGCAATCAATTCGTCAAAAAGCGCAACGGCCTGTCGCCACTCTCCCATTTGCAAAAGCGAGTGCGCCTGCCCGCGGCGAAAATCGACACTGTCGGGCCGAAACATCCGCGCGTTCCGGTAAGCTGTCAGCGCGCTCTCGAATTGATCCAGCGCCAAATACGAATAGCCGAGCAAACCGTAACTCTGCGCGTCGCCGCCGCCGAGCGTGATCACCTTCAGCCATGTTTCAACCGCCTCTTCAAACCGTTCCTCCTGCACGTAGATCAATCCAAGCGTCCGATGCGCCCGGCGAAAATCGGGAAATCCCTCGATCGCCTCCTTCAAATACTTTTCAGCTTCCCCAAACTCCTCGGTTTGATAATAAAGATTTCCCAACAAATACCGGAAGGCCGGATTCGAATTTCTTCCCAATTCCCGCTTTACTTCATCGATCGCCCGCTGGGGATCCTCTCTTAAAAACGGAGCAACCCTTTCATAAAGCGGACGATCCTGACTGCCGATCGCCGGCTCGATCGCCGAATTGACTCCGTAAGTTCCTAAAAAACGCTCCTCAAATCCGGGAGTTCCGGGCCCCGAGTCGATTCGCGCAAAGGGTGCTGCCTGCACCGGGCCAAGCACACAGAAGAACGCAACCAACAGAAGCGCGGACATCGCTGTTGAGATCATTTTTAATAAAAGTCTGCCAAACGGATCAACGTTCTTCATTCTTACCTAAATTCAATTGCTGAGAAGGATCGGAAAATGTCCTCTCACTGTTTGCGGCCTTCCATCGACGATCGGACGGGAAAAACGCGCCTGCTGCACAACTTCGCGCGCAACCGGTTCGAGTTCACTTTCTGTTGACGAAATAATTCTCCGAAAACGGGCCTGTCCGTCGGGCAGGATGTCGATTTCCACCACCACCTTCCCTTCGGTAACGCCGCGATGAAGCAAGGCGCGCGGAAAGCGAATTCGAGGCATGTTCAACAACCGCGGAGCTTCCTGCAAATCCTCAAAGGTGAAGAGGTCCTCGATTTCAGCCACAGGAGCCACTTCGACCTGAAACTCCGGCACACCGACCCCGATCGCCACCGCGTCGCTGATTCCCGGCGCCAGAGCCACATTAAGTGGTTGCACATCAATCGATACCGGTTCACTGCTCGGAATGAAAATCTCCGGTTGCTCGCGCACCGGCTCCGACTCCTCCTGCGGAGGTGGAGGCGGCATCTCAGGCGGTGGCGGCACAACGACCATCGTTTCACGGACCACCACATCGGGCTCCACATTTCGGTCCAAAAGCTGAGTCAAAGGAATCATCAGAAAAAGCCCGACCGCCATGAAAATCGCACCGCCGACAGCGACATAGGCCGTCCAACCCCATTTCTGTTCCGGCAAAACAGCTTTATTGCTCTCTGTCGAATTTTTCCCCATTCAATTCATCGAGGTCGCCAAACTGACCTGACGCGCCCCGCCGAGTAGCGCCGCATCGTGCACTTTCGTATAAAGATCGACCGATACATTCCGGTCGGCCTGGATGATGACCGGCATTTCTTCCTGCTGAACCAGGCGCTGAACCGTGCCGCGAACGCCCTGAACCCCGATTTCCCGTCCGCCGTAAACGACATTTCCTTCAGCCGTAATCGCAATCAGAATCGAGTTTTTCGATAGATTATCCGACGACGCAGCTTGCGGACGCTGAACTTCGACACCGGTTTCTTCGACAAAGACCGTAGTTACAATAAAGAAGATCAGCAGAATAAAAACGATGTCGATCAACGGTGTCACATTGATCTCATCGCTCCGCGTCTCGCTACTATAAAGCAATCTTCGTTTCCTCATGAAACTCCTCCTTCGCTCCCGGAAATGCCGGCACCATTTCCATTTGCGTGCATGATTTTCCGCACATTGTACCGTTCCAACCGCGTAATCGCCAGCACGAGGCTATTTCTCCGCTGGATGATCCACGACAAAAGCAACAATGCCGGAATCGAGATAATCAATCCGGTCTGCGTCGTGATCAATGCTTCCGAAATGCCCGTCACGATACTCGAAAATCGGTTTCCCATCGATTCGATCATTCCCGAAAAAGTTGAAAGCATCCCGACAACTGTTCCCAAAAGACCGATCAACGGTCCGGCCGTAATCAGCACACCCAAAAACCGGATCCGCCGGTCAA
>DATGSL010000171.1:0-5419 GCA_035302665.1 Opitutales bacterium
GATCCGAGATCTTAAAGACGGGTTTTTCGTCTACCAATGCCATCAACTTCCGGCCTCCACGATCTGAGTCACGATGAAATCGATCAGCGCAAAATAATCATCGGCCTCCTTCACGCCTCCGACCTGTTCCGGCAAGGTTACGAGCACGGCACCGGTCTGGTCGGCGACGCGGACGGGTGTCCGGCGCGGCCGATGCGATTCGATCCAAAGCATCGGAACCTCCCGACTCCGCATCCGGCTGATCAATGACGCAATGTGCCGCGGACTCGGCTCGACACCCGCCAATGGCTCGACTTCACCAACAATTTCAATTCCGAAACGGCGCGCAAAATAGTTGAAGTTTTTGTGATACGTCACGATTTCAGTTCCGTCGTAATCCGCCAACGCCTCTTTCCACCCCTGCATTTTTTCCTCAAGAGTCGCCAAGAAATTCCGCAGATTTTCCCGATAAATCTCTTCTCCCTCGGGATCGAGCTTCACGAAAGTTTCCACAATCGCCTCCGCCGCGATTCCTCCGTTTAGCGGATCGAGCAAAAAATGCGGATTTCCCGCCAAATGGATATCTCCCGAGCGCCGATCGACGCGACCGGTCGGCACATCGAGCAAATCAATCGAACGTGCGAGCTCGATGTGACCGTCGGCGCCCGCGATGATTTTGCGGTTTCGCGCACTTTGCACCAAAGGCGGCAACCAGCCGATTTCGAGTTCCGCTCCACTTTCGATCAAGACATCCGCCCGGTTGAGAATTGGAATAAAACTCGGTCGCGGCGTCACGAAATGCGGATCCTCTCCGCCGCGAGCCAAGGTCCTTACCTGCACCCGTTCGCCGCCAACAGCTTCAGCAATCGCTCCGTAATTCGGCGTCGAAGCGACGACGTTCAAACGGCCGTAAGCAGAATCCGCAGCTCCCAAAGCTCCAAAGATGAGCGCCAAAACAAAAATTTTTCCAAAATCTCTCATGTTTTCCTCCTAAAACTGATGAGCTCCGTGCGGTCCGACCGAAAACTCGAACTGGAGCCAAACCGTATGATCGTCCGAATGCCGATCGCGATTGTCGTAATTGTATTGCAGGCGGATTTTCGAAAATTCCGATGGGAACCAAGTCAAATTGGGAGAAAGCCGCCACCGATTTGGAAACGGGAGTCTTTCACCCGAACCGTCTACCGCCTTGTTCATATCTCCGCGCACCCAGTCGTAGCGAAGTCCGGTTGTCCAGCCGCGACGAAATCCATACACGACCTGACTATAAAATCCGTAGTCTTCAAAAGTCTCCGACGGATTTCGCATTTCGAAACGCCGCAACATCACTTCGCTCTGCCAAGCCACGAATGGAAAACCGTTTTCCTGCTGCAACGGGCTCCAATGCCAATAAAAATCGGCACCGTAAATCTCGGTTCTTCCCGCCGATCCGCCCTCTGGAGGAGCATTTGGCCCAAAGGCAGCGGAAACTCCTCCGAGAATCGTTTGCGTATCCGTTACATCAAACGACGCCGCGTATCGGGTCGTGTAAAGTAAATCGCGCGCCGATCGCACATCTTCCGATGCACTGCCCGCTTCCTCTCCGCGGAAAAAATAGTGATCGCTGAAACCTTCCTCGTTTCGAAAGCTGTAGGCCGTCTCTCCGGTGCTGTTCTGAACACCAAAAAAAAGCTCGGAATAAAAGGGTGTCGGCGTCAGCCAGGAAACGCGCGCGCCCGGATTTCTTAACCCATCCGGACCAAACATCCGCGTGCTCACGAGCGGTGCATCGACAAAATGCCACGTGTGAAGATGTTGCGTATTGTGACGGCCAAATTCCGTTAAATATTGTCCCGCGCGCACTTGAAGATTTCCGGGCAATGCGAGCGTCTCAAGAAAGGCCTCCTCCAGCTCGACGCCGGAACCGTGTCCATGTCCGCCGTCGGTAAACACGAGATTTGTCTGTGCGCGAAAGTAGGGGTCAACAATCGCCGCAACAACGAGCTCAAGTCCCTGAACATTGAATCCGCGCCGGGTCGGATCGTGTCCGCCCGGTTGAAGTTCGTCGACCTCCCGCGATGAAGAAGTTCCAGCAGCAAAGGTGCCGATTGCGGAAATATCGATCAAACTTTGTCCGCCGCCAATCACCGGAGCCGGGCGCTCGACCGGACGATCGAGTTCCGCCCCGATGCGATCGATTTGCATTTGCAGATCATCGATTTCCCGTTGTCGCTCGGCCTCCTGACGTTCCGATTCGGCCTGAATTCTCGCAATTTCTTCCCGGAGAGATTGAACCTCGTCGGCTGGAGGCGACTGATCAGCAAAAAGGGTACTTTTCGCGGCGATTGCGGTGATCAACGAAACGGCCGTCAACCGCCCTGCATGGAATAAAAGAGACTGTAAATTCATTATTTTCTGATTCGAAAGTGAGGATTAAAAACTGCAACCGGCCGCTGAACAGCTGGGCAGCAGTTCATCGGCACTTTTAAACTGGAATCAGAAAATGAGGTGGCGCCCGGACGTTCGCTTGACTGATGACGTGGCGTATTGAGGAAGTAAGATCCGCGGTTTTTACAGAAAAAACCAAAGGAGCTGCGGGCAACGGCACCACGAGATCGGTCGGTGCGGTCTTCACGGCCCCCGCGCCCAAAAGCGAGATAATGCAGGTGGCGTTATCAGGACTACATTCCACCTTTCCGTGGGCCAGTTGATGCAGGCCGCCATCGACAGAAGCCACTGCGGCAAAGAGCATCGCCAGCACCAAGAAAAACGCCAAAACACGTTTTCCTGCCGGGCAGTGCATCTCTTTTTCGGAGGTCATAAGCAAGTCCCTCTCGAAGGTCCAGAAATGCGAATAAGTGTCAATAAGGGATTTTTGAATTCCGTTGAAAAATCGACGACGGGCATCATTCGGTCGTTGTCTGGACGAGTTCCGATCCGCCGGCAACCCGTTCTCCGCGCGCCGAAGGAACCGATTGCGTCCGCTCAAATGGCATTCTCACCTCGTTCGCCGGTTCGAATGCGGATCGCTTCCTCGACCGGAAGAACAAAGATTTTCCCATCGCCGATTTTTCCCGTTTGGGCGGCCTTCAAAATCGCAGAAACCGATTGATCGACAATTTCATCGGCGACCACGATTTCGATTTCGATCTTGGGAAGAAAATCGACCGTATATTCGCTGCCTCGATAGATTTCCGTATGTCCTTTTTGACGGCCAAAACCTTTGACTTCGGTCACGGTCATTCCGTCGATACCGATTTCCGCGAGCGATTCCTTCACGTTCTCGAGCTTAAAGGGCTTGATGATAGCTTTGATTAATTTCATTGGCGAAAAAGTAAGTTTGCGGACAGATCGTCCTAATCCCGAAGGTGTCGATCATCGTCGCCTGACTGCTGGAAGCTTTTCAAACGATGAAAAAACTCTTCGACAGCGGCCTCTGTTGCAACTGCAAGCGCTTCGACCCGTTGAGTTAACGGCAATGACGATGGCGTCTCGAAAGTGTAGGAAAGATGCGGATAAAGTTTGCTATGATAGATCGCTTCCGGCCAACGGAGCGGTTCGTCCGGCTCCGGCTCATGCGCGATATATCCAGGCGCGTAAACATCATGATCATCGATCAATCGGGCAGGCTCGATCTCCATCACCTGCGAAACTTTTTTCAAGACCTCACGCCCGAATCCCGGCTTTCCCGAATTATTGATTTCGTAAAGGTAGAAACCGGTCGCCTCCCAATCTTCGTGTAAGGAAAGATAGAGGTCGTTTGGGAAATGTTTCTCAATCCATGCGCAATGGGCAGCGGTTTCCACAGTTTTCGGATTCAGATAATCGCGATTGTGATCCTCCCCACAAAAACCTTCGCGCGTGCCGCGTAACCAACCAACCGGATTGAGCAACGGACAAACTCTCCAGGTCGCGTTCCGATGAAGGCGATCTTTTTGTAAAAGCCATTCGATCGCGAGTGGCCCGGCCGGTTCGTCTCCGTGAATACCGGCAGACAAGTAGATGCGCGGCCCGCCGGATGGAGAATTTCGCGTAAAACCGATCAAGGGAAATCGGTCGCTACTCCCCCATTGCTCGCACTTGAAGCCTCGGATTTGCGCGGTCGTTTCCAAATCGTGAAGCCATTTTTGGAGCTTCGATCTCTCCTGACGTTTCGGCATTTCTTCTCAAACTCAAAGGTAGTCGTTCGACGACGCCAGCCAACCTTCTTCCTGCAAAAAATAAATGGCGCGTATCCACAATTGAGCCGGTTGACTTTTATGAGCAACCGAATTTCTTGCCTTTGTAAGGAAGGAATTGTTGCTCAAAAAGGAGGAGGAGTCCGTGGAAGATGGAGCCGGGAGGAAGCGAATGTGCGACTTTGTAATTTTTGAGAGCGTTGCCTCAAAAAACAACTACTTTGCTCGCGAATATTCGCCTTAGTGATTACACTTTATACTTCACGTGCCGATCCTGACCTTGAAATCGTCAACGTTAATCACGAACAAAACCCAACACGATGAAGAAACTATATACGTTAATAGCTGCAGGTATTATCATTCTCGCTTCTGCGACAGCAAGCGAAGCACAAATACGGACCGGTACCAAAGAAATCGGTTTCTCCGGAAGCTTCGCCGACAACGGCGGACGCGTCTGGCAGGGGAACGTCCATTTTGGTTATTTTTATAACACGAATCTTGAAATCCTGGGGATCGCCGAGTTTCAGGGAGGCTCCAAACGCCGCGACACCGGAAGTGTCGGACCCGGAATCGATTGGCACTTTCTAACCGATAAAACCTCTCAGGATCTTCTTCCATACATCGGAGCAAGCTACCTCGTCGGGATCGGTTCGGGTATGCCCGACACCCTCGAAGGACACGTCGGGATCAAACAGTTCCTGACAGGAAACGTCGCCATCAAATACCAACTCGGGTGGGGAGTTGATCCGAGCGACACCAGCGACTCGACCTTCCGTGCAACCATCGGTTTATCGTATTTCTTTTAATACCAACTTCTCGATTAAAAAGGCCCGGTTCGTCTGAAAACGATCCGGGCTTTTTCCTATCCTGGAAACGCGAAAAGCTGCGCTACGGATCTTTGCAGACGGCAAAATCCCGCAATATTCATTCATTATTGACAAAAATTTGAAATTTACCTGACATCCAAAGCAGGCGACAAAGCTGTTAATTGCCATCCGTTGCGACCGTACGCCCGCAGTTTCCCATTGACCATGAACTTCAGAAAAACCGCCCTTTCCGGCCTCCTCTTCTCCTGCTTGACCGCCCTTCTCATTCAACCAGATGCCGAGGCGTCGTTGAATAACAGAAAAATTGGACTCGATCCAGGGCACGGAGCCGGCGGAAATCCAGGCGTCGTCATCGCTGAAGGAACGTGGGTTCTCGATGCAGCATTCCGCGCGCGAACCCATTTGCAGAATCACGGCGCGACCGTCGTCATGACCCGGACGACCGGGGCCGATCCT
>DATGSL010000172.1:0-3321 GCA_035302665.1 Opitutales bacterium
GGTCCGCTCGACCCTTCGCGCCTCCTCGACAATCCATCCACGCTCGACGAGCGATTTGCAGACCGCGGAACTCAATTTCAACTCTTTCAAAAATGCCGATTTCTGCTGCGGTTCTCCTTTCTCTACGAGTGCCAGATAAAGTTCCGCCTGACGCGGCGCCCGGCGCTTGAGCTGCCCGAACTCCTCCTCCGAAAGCTGCTGCACAACCCGCAACCAAGCTTCCTGCTTCACCTGCCCTCCGCGCCGAACCGCTGCCGGAATCATCCGTTCCAAAATCGCTTCCAACGGCGCAGCGTAATACGATTGCATCCAGCGGCCGAGCCGGATCAAGTCGGGTGGAAGCACCGCCTCCTCCTGGACCAGCTCCTTCACCTCCTTGAGTTTTTCTACAGGAAAGCTATCGTGCTGACCTAAACGCGATACGACGGCAAGGACGTGCGTATGGCGGACCGGTACACGGACGAGCGAACCGATTTCGACACGACCTGCAAGTTGACGGGGGAGTCGATAAGCAAGTTCCTTGTCAAATCCGGCAAATGGAAACACACTGACAATATCGCGATCCATGCAAACAAACCACCAGCCCGACGCGGAGCCGACGCCCCGACAAGAGAGATTGACAGAAACCGGCGAAGGAAAAGACTCCAAAGTAGTGACGATTGAAGATAGCAGAGAGAGATTCAAGGCTTTCCTCAGCGAATGTGGACTCCGGGTGACGAACCAAAGACTGGCGATCTTCGAAGCTGCCTTCGAACTCGACTCCCACTTCACCGCCGACGAACTCCTCGAACATGCGCGCTCACTCGACAGCTCCGTCTCGCGCGCAACGGTTTACCGATCGCTACCGATCATGGTCGACAGCGGCCTGATGCGGGAAATCGATGTCGGAAAGGATTTTAAGTTCTATCGAATCGAAACCGAAGAGAGCAATCAGCAAGCACAGGTATTCTGCACCGATTGCGAAAAGATATTTGAAATCGACGCCCCGTTCCTGGAATGGTACGGAGCCACAGTCTCTTCAAAATTCGGTCTGGTGCCCGTCTCACAACGACTCCAGATCACAGCGCAGTGCGACGAATACCGCAAAAAAGGCACCTGCAAACATCACGACTGATACAGAATGTCTGAAAAACATGCATTCGAGATCGGATTCTACGAATCCCTTCTAAAAAAAGACCCGAAATACACAGAGGTCATCGAGCTTTTGGGAGAACTTTACACAAGAGCCGGCCGGATCACCGACGGTCTGCGAATGGATCGCAGATTGGTCCGACTCCAACCGGAAAACCCGACCGCTCATTACAATCTCGCCTGCAGCCTCGCATTGAAAAAACGCCGAACCGAAGCAGTCAATACCTTGCAAAAAGCAATTTCCCTCGGCTACGACGATTTCGATTGGCTTATGGAAGACCCCGACCTCGAGAGCCTAAAGGATCATCCCGATTTCCTCCAACTGCTGGCGGATTTCAACCCATACAATTGAGGCAACCATCCTCTTTTTCCGGCTGAATAACAGAGCGCACCGGCCACCTCTCCGTATCCAGTGCCGGCGAGCTAAGTCAGCCAAGTCGATTGACCTTTTTCCATCTCCTGTTTCCTTTAATCCTTTCCCGCAATATCATGGTTAAAACACTCGATTACCAGCCTCTCATTTTCACACCGGGCACGGGCGATGAAGAGCCGCTCACTCCGATCCAGGAGGAGATTCTAGCTCTCAAAAAAGAACGAAATGCAGTCATTCTCGCCCACAACTACCAGGTCGACCCGATCCAGCGGATCGCCGACTACGTCGGAGATTCCCTTGGCCTCGCCTATAAAGCGGCGGAAACCGATGCCGATGTGATCCTCTTTTGCGGCGTCCACTTCATGGCCGAAACCGCCAAGATTATCAATCCGGGCAAAACCGTCCTCCTTCCCGATTTGGACGCCGGCTGTTCGCTCTCCGATTCGTGCCCGCCGGAACAACTCGCCGCCTACAAGGAAGCGAATCCGAATCTTTACGTCGTCGCCTACATCAACTGCTCGGCTGGCGTAAAAGCCTTGACCGATGTCATTTGCACGAGCGGAAATGCGGTAAAAATCGTCGAAAAGATTCCGGAAGACCGGGAAATTCTTTTCGTTCCCGACCAGAACCTCGGTCAATGGGTCACCCAACAGACCGGGCGAAAAATGCGCCTCTGGCCGGGCAGTTGCTACGTTCACATCATGTTCACCGCCCGCTCGCTCGAACGACTCCGGATGGAATTTCCCGGAGCACCGATCGTCGCGCACCCCGAATGCACCGAAGTCGTCCGCGATATGGCCGACGAAGTTTGCAGCACCGAAAAAATGGTCGGATTTTCAAAAAACCACCCTTCCGATACGATCATCGTCGTCACGGAAACCGGAATGCTGAACCGTTTGCGCCGCGAAGTTCCCGGCAAAACCTTTATCGCTGGCCCGACCGACAACTGCGCCTGCAACGAGTGCAAGTTCATGAAAATGAATACGATCGAGAAGGTTCGCGATGCCCTCCGCGACATGACACCGGAAATCACGATGCCGGAAGAGATTCGCAAAGCCGCCTACGTTCCGATCAAACGGATGCTCGAGTGGAGCCAGTAAAAAGCCGAAAAATCGCTTTTCCAAAGTTTTTTTGAACTTTTCCCATTCGCTCGTTTCTAAAGAACCAACGAACGAGAAGAAATTTTCCGAACTTGGATTTTTTCAAGCTAAGGATTCATTTTGATCTACGGTTATTGGGTTCTCTGGCTGCCGGTTTTTGAAATCGGCAGCCAGTTTTTTTTGAAAAAGCAACTTCACGGAAACGGCGCATCCCGCAGCAAACTGCTCCCCTCGTCCAACAGCTCCAGAAGAAAAATCCCCGCAAACGCGCTGTAGCGCATCGACGCGATCGACGGACCGTAAACCGTTGTCGGATATCGCTCCGCGACCGCTTTTGCTGAATCGGGCAGCGAACCCGACGCGGACGCCCAAATCCCCTTGAGCAACGCCGCACGAATGCCGGGAGAATCGTCAAAATAACGCTGATAATAAAGCAACGAAAGCCAGCGAATCATCGCCCGTCCCTGATAAGTCAGATGATCGTCTGGATCTCCCGTGAAAATCGTCGGCAAAAACTCCTCCAGCTTCGCCGCGACCTCCGCCCGAAGCGCTGGATCCTCCGTTGCGTAAAACATCCAAAAGAGCGCTTCGACATGGAAATAACTCACGCTCGTGATACTTGAATCCTGCAGGTAAAACTCCGTATCCCGAACCGCAACGTTCTGAAACCGCTCGCTTCCGTCGAGTTGAACCAGCCCGCCCAAAAACCCGAGTGAA
>DATGSL010000173.1:0-5765 GCA_035302665.1 Opitutales bacterium
GTCGTATCGGCCGGCGATTTGGTCGCGGGTCAAAAGAGGGGACTTGAGGACGACGAAATCTGGGCGATGTGGGATGGCTTTACCTCCGCGGTTACCTCTCCTCTTCAAAAAGCGGGAATTCCATTCGCACCGGTTGCAGGGAATCATGATGCCTCCGGTTATCCTGCTTTTGTCCGTGAACGCGAAATTTTTCAGGAGCATTGGCGAAAGCCGGACCAGAAACCGGACTTCCAGTTCATCGACGATGAGCATTATCCGCTTTTTTATACCTTCAGTTATAAAAACACGTTTTTCATGGTCCTCGACGTTACCACCTTGGAGCCGCTCCCGGATGCAAAATGGGAGTGGATGGAAACGCAACTAACGGAGGCCAGCGATTTTAATCTTCGTTTTGCAAGCGCCCATGTTCCACCCTATCCGATTGCCCAAGGACGTGAACACGAAATCATTCCGGCGCCCGACAATGATCGATTGCACGCGCTTTTTGTCGAACATGGACTCGACGTTTTCCTTACCGGTCATCATCACGCTTACTTCAAAGGACGAAAAGAAGGTCTGAATCTCGTTTCACTGAATTGTGCCGGAAACGGACCGCGTCCGTTGATTGGAGAAGAAGCGGCGCAACCTCAATCTTTTCTCGTAATCGATATAGTTGATGGAAAAATCGAACAATTTTTTGCGCTTCAATCAGATGCGCGGATTTTTCCTGATGAGACGCTTCCACTCAAATTGGAGCATGCCGGGTATCTTTTGCCCCGATTCGATCAATAAACGGAGGAAAGCCTCCCGTCACATGCGATCGACCTGATTTTTCAGAAAAGTTACCACATCCTGAAACTTCTCCCGATTTCCCTCGTCGACTTCGATCAGGTTTTTGTGGGCTTCAAGAACAAGTTTCGCACTTTCGAGTTCCGCTTCTCCGGAAGATGTTTCCAGTTTTTCTGCGGATGCGGCGATGTCGGGAGGCGGCACGTCGCCATCATCAACTGTCACGAGCCGATCGAGTCCGAGATTTTTAACCAACTCAAGATTCCGCGAACAAAGCCGGCAAAGAACCATCGATCCGGGCGATTCGTCTCCTTGAAGCGTAAGCGCGGCGCCGGCAATCACACCGAGAAAGGTGCTGTCCATGCTGATGCAATCAGCAAAATCGAGGATAAACCGGCGCTTTCCTGCCTTTATCATGTGATTAAAAAAATCGCGCAACGACGCACTGTTTACAAAAGAAGCCCGTCCGGAAATTTTCACAATCACCGGATCTGAATAGGCATCTACTAAAAACGTCGTCGGTTGCTCAGTCATCGCGCCTCGAAAAAAAGCCGGTGTCCTCTTTCGAGTGACACCGGCTTTCAAGCTATTCTTGGTGTTCTTTCAAAATATCCCGGAGGACATAAGGGAGAATTCCACCGTGTCGGAAATATTCGATTTCGATCGGCGTATCAATTCTCACGACGACCGGAACTGTTGTCTTTTCGCCATTTGCCCGCTCGACTTCGAGATCGAGCTGCTGACCGACCTTTAAGTCATCGGAAAGACCTGGGAGCGAGAAAACCTCCGAGCCATCAAAGCCGAGGCTTTGGGCGGAGTCTCCCGGATTTGCAAATTGCAATGGAAGAACCCCCATTCCGAGCAAATTGCTCCGGTGGATTCGCTCATAACTGGTCGCAACGACTGCGCGAATTCCGAGCAAACGCGATCCTTTCGCTGCCCAGTCACGGGAACTTCCCATTCCGTAATCACTTCCGGCAAAAACGATAAGTGGTGTATTCCGTTTCTTGTACTCTTCGCACGCTTCGTAGACACTGACGACTTTCCCTTCCGGCATCAGCTTCGTAAAGCCGCCTTCTTTTCCGTCAGCCATCTGGTTTTGAATGCGAACATTCGCAAATGTTCCGCGAGTCATGACGCGGTCATTTCCACGGCGGGAACCATACGAGTTGAACTCGGTCGGCTTCACCCCTTTGCTCATCAAATATTCACCGGCAGGACTCTTGTTATTGAATCCGCCAGCTGGGGAAATGTGGTCCGTCGTGACCGAATCGCCGAGAATCAGGAGTGGACGCATCCCTTTGATCGGTTCGATCGGACTCAACTCCATCGAAAAGCCCTCAAAATAGGGCGGCTCCTGGATGTAGGTGCTTTCCTCATTCCACTCATAAAGCTCTCCACCGGTGACATCAATCGCATCCCACTCGGGGCTGACATTGAGATCTTCGTATCTCTCCTTAAACATCTCCGGCTTCACACCGCTGCTGATCGCATCGAGAACTTCCTTCTGAGTCGGCCAGATGTCCCGAAGATAAACGGGATTGCCGTCAGAATCGTTGCCGAGCGGCTCCTTCGTCAGATCGATATCGACCCGTCCGGCAAGCGCAAAAGCGACAACAAGCGGCGGCGACATCAAGAAATTCGCCTTCACTTCCGAGTGAATCCGAGCTTCAAAATTCCGGTTTCCGGAAAGAACGCTCGCAGCGATCAAATTGCCTTTCTCGATCGCCTCATCAATCGGTTTGGCAAGTGGTCCACTATTACCGATACAGGTCGTGCAACCATACCCAACAAGATTGAAGCCGAGCTCATCAAGGTACTTATCGAGTCCGGTCTCGCTCAGATACTCGGTCACCACACGCGATCCCGGTGCGAGGCTCGTTTTGACGTAGCCAGGAACTCTGAGTCCCCGTTCGACAGCCTTTTTCGCGACAAGCCCGGCTCCGAGCATCACGCTTGGATTGCTCGTATTCGTGCAACTGGTGATCGCCGCGATGACGATATTTCCATGGCCGATCTCGCCGCTTCCATTGCGGGGAATCCTCAACTTGCCATTTGTGCTGATATCGGTCGGGCGATTTGTCGTCATCTCGGTTTCGCCCCAGGTTCTACCGGCGCGTCCGTCTTCGAGCAGTTCCTGGCTTCCGGAACGGTGCTCACCGGCAGGCTCCAGTTCGCGCAGTGCGACCGCTTCCCGATGGTCCCGATCTTCCGGTTTCATTCCGAAACCGCCTTCCTCGTAAGGAGCGGTGAAGAGGGAGTTAAAACGATCTCCGAGGTTCGGCAGCGCAACCCGGTCCTGTGGACGCTTTGGACCCGCCACACTCGGTTCGAGGCTCGAAAGGTCGAGCTCCACGACCTTCGAGTAATCGATTTCGCCTGCTCTCGGCATTCCGAACATATTCTGCGCCTGATAATACTCGCGGATGAGCTCGATCTGCTCCTCCGTCCGTCCAGTCATTCGCAAATAATCGAGGCTCTTCTCGTCGATCGGGAAGAAACCGCAGGTCGCACCGTACTCAGGCGACATATTGGCAACGGTCGAACGATCGGCCACGGTTAAATTAGCCGCGCCTTCGCCAAAATACTCGACGAACTTTCCGACAACGTTTTCCTTCCGCAGCAATTCCGTCACATGAAGCGCGAAATCGGTCGCGGTAACCCCTTCAGAAAGGGATCCGGTCAAATGCACGCCAACAACTTCCGGCGTCAGGAAGTAAACCGGCTGTCCGAGCATTCCCGCTTCGGCTTCGATACCCCCCACTCCCCAGCCAAGAACACCGAGTCCATTGATCATCGGCGTGTGCGAATCGGTGCCGACTAACGAATCGGGATAATAAACCGTGCCGTCTGCAACTTTCTCTTCAAAAACCAGGCGGGCGAGGTATTCGAGGTTTACCTGGTGAACAATTCCAATTCCGGGAGGAATAATTCCAACCGTCTCGAAAGCCTCCTGTCCCCATTTCAGAAACTCATAACGCTCGTAATTTCGCTTGAACTCGATCTTCAGGTTTTTCTCAAAAGCATCCGGCGTTCCGGCGCGGTCGACCTGCACGGAGTGGTCGATCACCAAATCGACCGGCACAAGCGGCTCGATAATCTTCGGATCGTGCCCGAGCCTCGCCACTGCCGAACGCATAGCCGCGAGATCGACCAGCAGAGGCACTCCCGTGAAATCCTGAAGTAGAATCCGCGAGACAACGAACGGAATCTCAACTTTCGCCGGCTCCTGCGCATTCCAAGCAGAAAGCGTTTTTACATCCTCATCGCGGATCGTTTTTCCGTTGTGATTGCGCAAAACCGATTCGAGCAGCACACGGATGCTGAACGGCATCCGCGAGATCTGTCCCAAACCAGCCTCTTCCAAGGCAGGAAGGGAATAAAAATACCGCTTCCCAGCCGCCTCAGAGCCGAAGGTCCGTAATGAATTGAATGGATTAGAAGGATTTTTCATATAAAGAGAGTTGCCGGGTTGATTTTAAAGTTTTCATCAATGGAAAAAATCTATCCCGAACGACCTTGACAGTCAAAAAGGAAACCGTTGCGAAACGGCCGATTTCCCCATCGCTGCTTCATTGGAGACAAGATTCAATTGCACCAGATTTCGCATACGAACGCAAGAAGCTATTGCCAGCAACAACCGTTCCGAAATCATCCCCTTCAGCAAAACGCCCACTCCTTCTCACCGGGATAAAAGATCGGAGCAGCGAGCAACCTTTTTTCCAAAATAAAAAAGCCGGACGAATCATACGCACCGGCTTTAAAAAATTTTGGATTTAAAATCTCACTTAAAAAGGTTTCATCACCACGGCCCAAACGGCGAGAACAATCAGGACAACAGAAACAATCATCAATGGCCCGCGAAGTTTCGCTCGTCGATACGCCATGCCGCTAAAGGCCATCAATCCGACCCAAGCGACTAGTTTCAAAATCACCCAAAGGGGAAACCCTCCACCCAACATTCCAAAACCGGAGACCAGAGCAACCAAGCCGGCGATTCCCGTAACAATCAAAACCGGCTTCCTAGTCGACGCCGCCGGCCCCGCAAATGCATAAAAGGTAAAACCGACCAGAACCAGAACCGAGATCAGGTGCAGAAGATTATAAAAACTGTACGACATTTGTGCTTCGTTATACACGGAAACCGTACAGCGTCACCTTTAAAAACCGATTTTCCGCTCGGTTCTTCGAACCCTATTTCCGTTTACCGAAAAACGGCTTCGGACAGATCTTCCGCCGGAAGTCAGCCTACTTTCCGCTGGGCCTTTTCGGAAGCTTCTTTCGAGGTCTCTTCGTTCACAACATCGTCCCAAAGATCCTCGCCCCCAAACTCCATGCAACACGATCCGACAAGCTGATAGCATTCGCTGCAAAGCTTCACGTCATCCGCTTCGATCGCAGCAGGCCGACCACAGCGATCGCAGACAAAGTCGCCCTTTTCGTGCTTCTCGTTTTCACCAGACTTCATGCAACAACTTAACGGCGAAAACGACGTCCCGCAAATCGTCGTCGATTTTCCGAAATCAGGGCACTAGGGAAGGAACTTCAAAGAAAGAAGCTTCAAACGGCTTGTTCACAAAAATTTCCCGAAACCGGATCTGATTCAGAACTTCGCCCGATCTACTCATGGTAATCGTTTCGGGAAAAAGAATCCCTTCAATGCGAACTTCGCCCTCTTCCCGGATTTCCGATCCTTCGTTCGTCTGGGTCATCAGCAATCGACCGGTTTCAATATCAAAAAAGCGGGTGAAACGGATCTGCGGCGGATGGTGAAAATCGAGCTTCACCGCTTTTTTTCCGTCAACTTCGACAACACCGTGATTTTCAATCGACCCCCGGCGCTTCTCGATACCGGTAAAAAAGTTCAAATTCTCCCAAGCATTTGCCCGAAGTTCGCGGACTTTCTCGATATCGAGCAGCTGCAGCGACCAGCGACTTTCGTCGGTCGGATCATACTGCTTCCGCCACGCATCAAAGTCATCGAGTGCCGTGATTTC
>DATGSL010000174.1:0-15176 GCA_035302665.1 Opitutales bacterium
GCTGGAGCCTGTTCGCTCGGTTTGAAAACAACGGTATTTCCGGCGAGAAGTGCCGGAACGATGTGGCCGTTTGCGATATGTCCGGGAAAATTGAAAGGGCCGAAGACTGCGACGACGCCGTGTGGACGAAAACGGGTCCAGGAAGTTGCTCCGCCGACGGATCGGGATGTTTCTGCGCAACGGTCGCGGAAGGCTTCGGCGGAAATTTCGACTTTTCCGATCATCGCTGAAATCTCGGTTTGCGCTTCCCAACGCGGTTTCCCGACTTCGAGGGAAATGATCCGGGCGAGTTCGTCGCGATTTTCCCCGAGCGTTTGTGCAAATGCTTTTGCGATTGCGAGGCGATCTTCGAACGATCGTTTTTGCCAGTCGGTGAAAGCCATTCGCGCGGTCTCGATGGCGGAACTTACTTGGGAATCGGTTGCGGATCGGCCGCGCCAGATTTCCTTTCCGGTTGCCGGATCGAGTGAAGAAAATTCGGGGCCGAGTCCTTCGACCCGATCGTTTCCGATAAGTTGGATGCCGCGGATAATATCGCTCATGAAGGGGTTTTCTCCGGTTGCAAAAAGGGAGGGGAAAGTTGTTCCGGAGAGATTTCTGCTGGCGAGAAGAGCGGAGAGAAGGCGACCGTGTGGCCTTTTTCGATTTTGAGAGCTTCGGCGGTGGCGCGATCGATGGAAACTGATTCTCCGTTTTCAGCGACTCTTCCGATGCAGGCGCGGAAATCGATTTGAGCGTTGCTCAGAAGCATTTGATCGGAATCTGGCAGGTCGTCGGCGATTTTCTCGACGCGCGCCTCCCGGCGTTTCTGAATCGTGCGAATCGAGGTGAGCGGGGATTCAACGATCGGTCCGGCATCGAAAATGTCGATCTGGTTTTGATAACGAAATCCTTCGCCGAGAAGAACCTTGAGTGCGGGAACGGCATCTCTGTGCGGTTGACCGATCGCTGCGACCGCTTCCGGTGGGAGAAGGGGAAGATAAAGTGGATGCTTCGGCATCAGCTCGGCAATGAATTCCTTGTCGTCGAGTCCGCTTAAATAATCGGCCTCGCGGAAATCCATTTTAAAAAAATGCCGGGCGACACCATCCCAGAAAGGAGAGCTTCGGTCTTCGGTAGTTCCGCGGAGTTCGGCGAGAACGTTTTTGTCGAATCGCCGTGGAAAGGCGCCCATGAAGTGAAAGCGGCTCAAGGAAAGGAGTCGTCCGAGGCCGGAACGGCGAAATTCCGGGCGAAGAAAAAGGCAGCAGATTTCGGACGGGCCGTCGTGATTGATTTTCGGCGACAAGATCTTGACCTCGTGGTCAATTTCGAGCGGCGGATACGAAAAGCGCTCGTTGCGAATCTCGTATGTATAAAAAGGTTGAAATCCGCCGACTTTTGAAATGATTCCGCAGGTGCCGGCGATCTCTCCACTTTCGCGATCTTCGAGGAAGAAAAGATAGCGGTGACTTCCGGGACGTTCGGTGCGGAGGTCGAAGGAACGTTCGGAGTCCTCGACGCGGGCTCGAACGATTTCGGGGTCTTTGGGGATATTGGTCAGTGCTCCACCGGTCAATGTCGCCAATTCAAGAAAGGCTTCGTAATCGTTTTCCCGGACCGGGCGGATGATAAATTTTGAGCTATTTTTGTGGGTCATTTAGGGTAAGGGTTGTTTGGAGAGGTCGAAAAGCGGATCCGGTTTATGAATCCTGATTTTCGTTTTGAAAAGATGACTCCGTTTCGCGATCGGCGGCCCATAAGATCCCGCCGAGAAGATGTTTAAGAAAAGCTGGTTCCTGATAAGCTTCATCGGTATGGCCGAGTCCGGTGAACCAAGTGCGGCCACCGTCGAACTCACGATACCACGCAATTGGATGGTCGCCATTCATTTCGCTGCCATTCATCGATTCGGTATCGATGGAAAGAAGAACGTTGACCTCTTCGCGCGGATTGCTGCGGAAATTATACCATTCGTCGACGCGCTCCCAACGTTTCGGTAAATGAGCGGTCGAGAGATGGTTGTGGTTTTCGACAACGATCGTTGCCGGCTGGATTTTCGGATGGGTGCTGAAATGTGCGCCGACGAGTTGGCGGTACCAGTCCCAATCGTATTCGGTGGCGGAAGCCGAATGGACGCCGACGTAGCCGCCTCCATTTTGGATAAATTGTTTTAGAGCGACGCGCTGATCGTCGTTAAAGAGCGTGCCGTTTGTATTCATGAAGAGAACTACGTCGTAGCGGGAGAGGTTTTCTCCTGAAAAGCGGGCCGGATCTTCGGTTGGATCGACGGAAAAATTGTTTTCCTGGGCGAGTTTTTCTACGGCGGCGATTCCGGCAGGTATCGATCGATGTCGGAAACCGGTCGTGTGACTGAAAAGAAGGACGCGGAAAGCCGGTTCGTCCGATTGGATATTCGGGTCAGCCTTTGCTGGATGGATCAAGAGGGCGGTTGCGAGGAGGAGGAATGCGCCGCAGCGAAGCCAGACGGTTTTCATACTTACCTATCATGCAAAGACGAACCTTTGAGGCCAGTATTTTCGAAATGAGCGGTCTGCGAAGTCGCCGCGGTAGGTCCGCCGACCCGAGTAGCTTTTGAAATGAAGAGGCGACTGCTAAACGGATCGGCGGTTGAAAGACACAGCTATCTTTGGCTTTTCTGCGGCGATTAAAAGAGGTTGAGGGGGATTTCGTAGCTCGGATCGGGACGTTTGAAAAGATATTCGCCCTTTCGGATCGATGCCAACACATCGGCGCGTTGACGAACGGCTTCGAAAGGTGAGTCAGCGTCGAGCACGAGGAAGTTGGCCGCTTTTCCGACCTCGATTCCGTATTGCTCTTCCACGTTCAAAGTTTTCGCGCCGTTGTAAGTGATCAGGTCCAAGCAGCGGTCCAATTCGTCAAAGGACATCGTTTGCGCCAAGTGAATTCCGTTGTCGAGGATGTTCATCAAGTTTCCGTTTCCGACCGGATACCAAGGATCGTTGATCGAATCTTGGCCGAAGCAGACGTTGATTCCGTTTTCCCAAAACTCCTTTACCCGGGTGATGCCGCGGCGTTTCGGGTAGCTGTCCTGGCGGCCTTGGAGATAAGCATTTTCAGTTGGCAGCGAGATGAAATTCAGTCCCGATTTTTGGAAAAGACCGATCATGCGAAAGGCGTAGGCATTGTCGGCCGAACCGAATGAGCAGGTGTGGCTGGCGGCGGTGCGGGTTCCGATTCCTTCGATCATTACCAATGCATTGAGGAGTTCGACAAAGCGGCTCATGACGTCGTCGGTTTCGTCGCAATGCACGTCGATCGGTTTATCGTATTTGACCGCCAATTCGACGGTGCGGTGAATCGATTTTTCGCCGATTTCGCGGGCCCATTCAAAATGCGGGATGCTTCCGACGCAATCTGCGCCCATTTTGAGAGCTTCTTCGACCATTTCGTCGCCGCCTTTATATGCGTACATGCCCTCCTGTGGAAAGGCGACGATCTGGATCGTGACTTTTTCCTTCAGCTGTTCACGAATTTCCAGCATCGCTTTCAGGCCGGTCAGGCTCGGATCGCAGACGTCGATGTGCGTGCGGATAAACTGAACGCCTTTTGAAACCTCTTCCTCGATACCTTTGATCGCGCGTTCCCGGGCATCTTCGAACGTTTGGTTTTTTTTGACGTCGTGCCAGCGTGCGATTCCTTCAAATAGCGTTCCACTTGTATTGGCGGCACCTTCGCTGCGGCCTGTGTAAACATAATCGAGGTGAAGATGCGGATCGACGGAAGGCGGAACGATCAACCGTCCTCCGAGATCGATTTCCTCGTCTGATTTGGGCAAATTCTTGCCGATCTGTTTGATGAGACCGTTTTCGACTAGGATTTCGCTGGTTTCGTTGTGTTGGCGGTAGATGCGAGCATTTGTGTATTTTTTCATGGAATAATTTTTGCGGATTTGGTTGTCGTTTCTTGGTTTTATGAATCAGCAGGTGAAATCGAGGTTGAGCGCAACGTGCGTTTGGCAAAGAACGCGATGATCATCGCGGCGATAAAGCAGAAAAGGGACATGTAAACGATCAGCCGGGCGCCATTGGTCGGAAAATGGTTGAGGAAAAGTCCGCCGATCCAGGTGGCGATCATGATCGATAAATTGAAGACGCTCGATTGGACCGATGTCGCAATGTCTTTGGCTTTTTCTACCTGTTTGCTGACGGCCGTTTGATACATCGTCACGAGCGGCCCGAAAGCGAGTCCCCAAAGAAAAAACGCCGCATGCGAAATCAGAATCGTTCCCTTGAAAACGAGAAACATGCCCATCGCGAGCGCGCCGATTCCGAGCATGAATACGATCAATGGGCGCAAATAGGCGTCGATGTATTTCGCGGAAACAACCACTGAGATGACCGAGCCGATTCCAAAAATCAGCAGCGCTACTCGGATCCCGCCGACAAAACCGATCAACTCGACCAAGAGCGTGATGTAGGTGTAAATTCCGTAGTGGGCTGCGACCGATAAAAGGGTCAAAAGCAGGACGATTTGAATCGACGGGAGTTTCAGCACTGTCAGAGGCGAGTTGAGTTTGGTGAGCTTCTCGCCTTTGACGGCCGGCAAGTAGATGTGGGAAAGGAGGGCGATAAGGGTAGCAAGCGCGCCCAAAATGAGGAAAACGCTTCGCCAGCCAAATGCGAGGCCGATCGCGGTCATCATTGGCAATCCGATACTGATTCCCAGAGTATTTCCGGACATGATTACCGTGATCGCCTTGCCGTGCATGTTTTCAGGGACTAGGCGGGTTCCGTAGGCGGCGATCATCGGCCACATTACGCCTGCGCAAATTCCGCCGAGGATTCGGCAGGTGACGATAACCGCATACGATAAGGAAAGCCCGACGACCAGATTCGATGCCGCAAAACCGATCAGCAGCAGCATCAGCAACGTCTTGCGGTTGAATGCCAACGTGGCGCTGATCAGTGGAATTGCGGCGATGGCGGAAGCTAATGCGTAAACGCCGACCAAAAAACCGATTTCACTTTCTTCCACATCGAGCCCGTCGGTCATCTGTGGCAAAATGCCCGATGGAACCAGTTCGGACAGAATTCCGAGAAAAGTGACACTGGCCATCAGGCCAAAGATAAACCACGAAAACGTCTGGAGTCCGTTTTGTTGAGGTGTGGAGGAAGGGGAACTCGTCATAAAGGAGTTTGATTTTTATTACTTTCCGATCGATCTGTCAATCGCGTCATTTGGGCCTGCGATTTAGGAGACGATGAGGCCGCGGAGGTTCGATTTGTTTTTATTATGGAAGGTGACTCTTTGAGAGTTGGTTGACAAAAGGGGGCGAAACAGGAGAAGTTTTTGAATCCGGCGTGCGGCGATTCGCGAGACCCAAGCCGGCTTTGTTATGAAAGCCCACTTTGAAGAGCCGTATCTCCTGTCGATCGATCAGGTGAAGAAGCAATTCGGCAGCTTCACTGCTTTGCACAATGTTTCCCTTTCGATCAAGCCCGGGGAGATTTTTGCTCTTCTTGGGGCGAACGGCGCAGGAAAAACGACGTTGATCGAATGTGTGTGTGGATTGATGACGAAATTCGAGGGGGAGATTCGGGTCGCGGGCTACGATGTGCAAAAAGATTATCGGATCACCCGTCAGCTGGTCGGATTGGTGCCGCAGGAGATCAATTACGATTCGTTTTTAAAATCGCGTCAGGCGCTTCATTATCAAGGCGGCTATTTTGGCCGGCACGGATTGAAGGAGCGGACGATGGCCCTTTTGCGCGCTTTTCGTCTGGAGGATAAGGCGGAAGTCAACAGTCGGAAACTTTCCGGCGGGATGAAACGGCGGTTGATGATTTGCAAGGCGTTGATGCACGAGCCGGCGCTGCTTTTTCTCGACGAACCGACGGCCGGGGTCGATGTCGAGCTTCGCGATGAGCTATGGAGCTATATTGAAAAACTTCGGGAATCGGGAACGACGATTGTTCTTACGACTCATTATTTGGAGGAGGCGGAGCGTCTTGCGGACCGGATTGGAATTATTCATCAAGGTCGGATTTTGCGTGTGGCCGAACGGGAGAAATTGATGCTTGAATTTGGCCGACGTTGGGTGGAGGTGGTTCTTTCCGAGGAAGTTCCGGAGAGATTGCTCGGTGCGCTCGACGGACTCAATCCGGTGCGGACTGCGCCGCGCCGTTTGCGGATCGAGTTTGCAGAAGCACATGCGGTTCAGGCGCATCCCTTTCAGAGATTGCAGGCGGCTGTTGCGAAGGAAGGAATGGTGATCGATTCGGTCGAAGGCGGTTTGAGCCGGTTGGAGGATGTTTTCCGGGAGATTGTGCACGCAAATGAATGATCTATTGCAAAAAGGAAATGCGGCACAGGCAAAGGCCGAGCTGACGGCCCGCGAGCGCGTTTATCAAGCGAAACGGCGGGCGAAAAAGGAGAGCGGTTGGCGCGGGTCGTGGGTTTTGCTGCGGCGTGAAACGACCCGATTCCTGAGTATGGCCGGGCAGAGCGTGATCAGTCCGGTGCTCACGACGATGCTTTATTTCGTGGTTTTTGGCTTCACGCTCGGTGAACGGTTGCAGGAAGTGAAAGGGATTCCCTACATCGATTTTCTCGTTCCGGGATTGGTGATGTTGAATTTGATCAACAGCGCTTACATGAATTCGGCCTTTTCGCTTTTTCTTTCGAAAATCCATGGATCGATTGTCGATCTTCTTGTGACTCCGCTGACGCCGTTGCAGATCATGGTCGCTTATTTGGGTGCTTCGCTTTTTCGGGCGCTTTTGACCGGCGGGATGATTTGGGGGGTGGCGGCTTTCATGGGCGCGGAGACGATTCACAATATGTCGATTACGATCATTTTTATGGTTTTGACGGCGCTCGGTTTTGCGCTGCTCGGGCTGGTGGTGGCGATCTGGTCGCGCGATTTTGATCAGGTGAATTTTTTGCCGAGTTTTCTTTTAATGCCACTCACCTTCCTCGGCGGTGTTTTTTATTCGATCGAAATGTTGCCGGATAAATGGGCGATGATTTCAAAGTTCAATCCGATTTTGTATATGGTTAACGGCTTGCGATATGGAATGACCGGCGTCAGCGATGTGCCGGTTTATCTTGGAATGGCGATCGTCGCGGTGCTGGTTTTGGCTGCCGGTTGCCTTGCTGGATGGATGTTGGCATCGGGGAAGCGACTTCGCGACGGATCGTGAGGAACGATTTGGAGGCTCGTAATTTTTGCAATTGCTCCTGAAAATCTGATCGACGATGCCAAAGCGAAACTGGATCATCTTTGCCGTTCTACTTCTCGGCGCAGCCGGCGGAAGCCTTTGGTTTTTAGCGCAGGAGGCGGAGCTGCCGGAACCGCAGGAGGTTGCTTCTCAAAAAGTGATTCGCCAGCCGCTTCCTGAATCGGAAAGGGAGAGGAGTTTTGTTTCTGAGCGGAAAGTTTTCGAGCGCGAGCCGATCTCTTGGCCGGAAGGAGCTGTAAGAAACGAACTTATTTTCAGTTTCAAAACACGCGGCGATTTGGAGAGCTTTTTGCGGGAAGCGAGACAATCTGGTTTCTCGGATATCGAGGTAATTCCTGCTTTGAATCTCGTGCGAATTCGCGTTTCCGACGATCAGGCGCGTCAGGTGGCCGATTTGACCGGAAATGCCGGCGTCAGTTTCAATCCGGTTGTGGCGGCGCCGGAGATTCCGCCAATGGATGGTGTAGCTGCGAATTATCTTCCGTTTGGCGATCAGGCGCTTCCGTGGATCGGCGTTCCGGATGACAACTCTGATTGGGGACAAGGAGTTCGGATTGCGATTTTAGATACGGGCGTTGCCGATCATCCGTCGCTTGAAAATGCGTCGATCACGCGAATGAGTCTTTTGGAAGGATCTGGAGAAGATGATTTGGGCACGCATGGGATGGCGGTGGCTTCGTTACTGGTTGGACAAGGCGAAATCCGTGGAATCGCGCCGGCCGCCGAGCTATTGAGCATACAGGTTCTCGATGGGGAAGGTGTTGGCGATGGGTTTCAGCTGGCAAAAGGAATCATCGCGGCAGTCGATGGCGGGGCTGATATTATCAATCTGAGTCTCGGAACCCATTCGGACATTCCGTTTTTGTGGGAGGCGGTTCAGTATGCACAGCAACGGGATGTGACGCTTGTCGCAGCCGGTGGAAATGACGGAGGAGGGCGATTGATGTATCCGGCCGCCTATTCGGGCGTCGTCGCTGTCGGGTCGATTGACGGAAATGGCCAACAGGTTTCCTTTTCAAATCGGGGCGACGGATTGTCGGTGATGGCTCCCGGTTACGGACTTTTTGTCGCTGGGCCGGATGGATCGATGGTTCCGATGAATGGAACTTCTTTTTCGGGACCGATCGTTGCCGGAACGCTTGCTTATCTTCAGCAAACGCTTCGTCCGGGCGAGGCGGTCCGTGTTTTGCAGGAAAATGCAAACGATGCCGGGCGCCCGGGAGCCGATGGGATTTATGGCCACGGGATCATTGATATCGAGCGCGTGAATTGGCGCGACCTTCCGGGAGTGTACGATATTGCCGTTGCGGATCACATCGTCGATTTGAGTGGCGACGTGCCGCAGGTTTTGGTGACGGTTGAGAATCGCGGAACGGCGCCGACGGCCAACATTCTTCTCGAAGTCGAGATCGGCGATCAGATCCAGCGGTTTCCGATTGCGAATCTCGGCGCGGGGGAAGTCGGCGCGCGCTCGATTCCGCTCGTTGGCCGATTGAGCGACAAGAGTGAGTTGGAAATTTTTTCGCGTGTGCGCGTTCCCGGGGTCGATGATCTTCGTCCGGACAACGATGCGAAGTGGGGCCAGATCCGTTTTCGATCACCGGAGGAAGATGAGTAAGACGGGATTCTAGTCTTGAGTTTACCCTCTTTTCGGGAGAGACTGGAAAGTCGAGCGATGGAACTTTCGGGATCAGTCAGCAAAGCAATTACGGCTAAGGAGGATCGGGCGGCCGATGCTGATTTTGATGCGACCATTGTGGAGCGGGTACAGAGGGGAGAGGTGGCCGCTTTTGATCAGCTGATTTTAAAATATCGCGAACGGCTTTTTGCGATTATTTATAATCTGACCTCCAATCGTGAAGATGCTGCCGATCTGACGCAGGATGTCTTCATCAAGGCCTTTCGCGCCATCAACCGCTTCAAAGGAAAATCATCCTTCTTCACTTGGATTTACCGGATTGCGGTAAATACGACTTATACACATCTGCGGCGGAATCGGGTTCGTCGTTTTTTTAGCTTTGAAGTCCTCGATGAGGAGCTTGCGTCGAGTGAAATTCTCGAAGCATTGACCTCCCGAAGCGATGTTCCGAAGGAAGAACTGCTTCGGGAATTACAGGAAAAATTGAACGAAGCGCTGCAGAGTTTGTCTCTTAATCATAGAACCGTAGTTATTCTTTTTGAGATCGAATCGTTAAGTCATCAGGAAATCGCAGAAATCATGGATTGTTCCATCGGGACGGTCCGCTCGCGTCTGCATTATGCAAAGCAGCAACTTCAGGCGAAGTTGCAGCCTTATCTTTCCATATAGATCATGTCGGAAACCGAACGTAGTTCAGTCGATACAACCGTCCGTGTTGAGGATTTGCTCAAATTGAAGCGTGCTGAAAAACCTTCAAATGAATTTTGGGTACGTTTCGACCAAGATCTTCAGCAGAAGCAACTTCAGGCGCTGCTTCGTCCATCGTTGTGGTCCCGGACATGGAGTCGGTTCCAGACGCCAAGAGAATCGTGGCGGGCGATCACTGCTGTTGTCGGTGGCGGTGCTGCGATTGCGATTTGTGTATTCTCCTTTTTGATCACGTTTGACTATTTCGAAGCACCTTCGGACGAGATCGCCGGTAAAACGGATGTAGAAGTCCAGCAGGTCGTTTCCGCGGAAACCGAAATCGTTAAGGAAACAAAGATCGAGGAAACCGTTGTTCGTTCCGGCGGCGCTTTTTTTGTCGTCGATGCTCTTCGGCCTGATGAAACTTCGTTTGAAACCTTCCGCATGGTGGCTAATCCTGAGACTTGGACCGACGGCCGTGGAAACTCCGCTTCTTATGCTGTGAATACATTCACAACTCGCGGAGATTATCTTTCCGGGACGGAGCTCACGATCGATTTTTAAGTTACCGATGCTCTCCGCTCCCCTCCGACGAATCGTGTACCGACGCGCTTTTTTAATCGTATTTGCGATCTTCTGGCAGGTGGTTCTGCCGCTTCAGGCTGGGGATTTTCTCAATATTCAAAGACGAATTACGGAAATTCTCGATCAGTACGAAGGGGGCGTTGTTCGTGTGAAAGCAGCGGTCGAGGAGCCGAACGATTCGGGTGAGGTCATTGTGACGCAAAGAGTTGGGACCGGGTTTTTGATCAGCGAAGAAGGGCATGTTTTGACGAATGCGAGCGTCGCTTACGAAGTTGATCGGATTTGGATCGAGCTCGATGGCCTTTCCTATGCGGCGGATCATTTGGGAAGCGATCCGGAAACCAATGTTTCGTTGTTGAAGTTGATGGTTTTGCCGGAGCGTTTTTCGTATTTCCGGGTTCCGCCGGATCCGGAGGCGCCCACGCTTGGCACCTTGGCATTGGCGATTACCTGTCCGCTCGAATTTGGTCCTTCGCCGAGATTTGGGATGGTTGCTGGACATGAAAGCGAATTTTCGGGACGGATTTTTCCTGTGCCGTACACGCGTGTCGATATTCCGGCTCATCCAGGTGAGGGCGGTTCACCTGTGCTTGATTTGAACGGACGGTTGATCGGGATGATCGTCGCTTCCTTGCCGGAGGTGCAATCGTCGTATCTTTTGCCGGTACGGGCTTTGATCCATATTCGGGACGATTTGCTTTTTTCGGGCGAAGTAAAATATGGCTGGCTCGGGATTGAAGTGGAGGAGCGGGTGGAGCGGGAGCACGGCCGATACGTCGTCGTGACATCGGTGGTCGAAAGGGCGCCCGTGGGCGAGGAAAGAATTCGGGAGGGCGATAAACTTATCGCTATGGGAGCCGTTCGGATCCGTTCGAGGGACGATGTTCAGAATGCCCGTTTTTTTTACCGGATCGGAGAGTATGTCGACATCACTCTGGAACGGGATGGAGAACAGATTCAGTTTCCGGTAAAAGTGGTGGAACGACCTGTCCCTTTGACGACAGGCCTCGATTCTGAGGATGCGGCTGACGATCTTTTGACTCCCCGATAAAGGGAAGGTTTTGTCGCCGATCGATCGCAGCGGTGACAGAAGGTTTTTGCGGAAAAAATCGAGCCGACGAATAAAGGTTTTGTTCCGTGAGGGCTTTTTAGGTAACTTCATCGATTTAGCTAATTTCAGACTTTTTATGATGAGAACGGAAAAAGATTCCATGGGCGAAATGCAAGTGCCCGCGACAGCTCTTTACGGTGCGTCGACCCAGCGCGCTGTTTTGAATTTTCCAATCAGCGGGCGAAGGATGTCCGACGATTTTATTCGCGGGCTCGGGTTGGTGAAGGCTGCCTGTGCAACTGCCAACGAGGAACTGGGCCGTCTTCCGAAGGAAAAAGCCGATCTGATCCGGCAAGCTGCGGAAGAAGTCGTCGAAGGAAAGTTGAACGAACATTTTCCGGTCGATGTTTTCCAAACCGGTTCGGGCACTTCTTCGAATATGAACGCCAACGAGGTGATCTCCAATCGGGCGTCGCAAATTGCCGGGGAAGCGATCGGTTCTAAGAAACCGGTTCACCCGAACGACGATGTCAATATGGGGCAGTCGTCGAACGATATTATTCCGACCGTTCTCCACGTCAGCACGGCGATTGCGATCAAGAAGACGCTCGTTCCTGCGCTTGAATTGCTTACAGAGGAGCTCGATAAAAAGGCAAAAGCTTGGGCCGATATTGTGAAAATCGGGCGCACCCACCTGATGGATGCGACGCCATTGACGCTCGGTCAGGAATTTTCCGGGTACGCCGCGCAGGCGCGCAAAAGCCTCGCCCGTGCTCGCCGGAGTATCGAAGTTTTGAGTGAACTGGCAATCGGTGGAACCGCAGTTGGCACGGGGATCAATACCCACCCCGATTTTTCCGCGACGGTTTGCCGGATCCTCAGTGAAAAGACCGGAATCGCTTTCCGAGAAGCTGATAATCATTTTGAAGCTCAGGCTGGCCGGGACGATTCTGTCGAAGTTGCAGGAGAATTGACGACGATCGCCGCGAGTTTGACGAAAATCGCTAATGACATCCGACTTCTCGGTTCCGGTCCGCGCGCCGGTTTGGGCGAAATCCGGATTCCGGCTACGCAGCCAGGTTCGTCGATTATGCCGGGGAAAGTGAATCCGGTGATGAGTGAAATGCTCGTTCAGGTCTGCATGTATGTGATGGGACTTTCGAATACCGTTGCGATTGCCGGCCGCGATGGACATCTCGAATTGAATGTTGGTATTCCGCTGATTGCGCATGCGCTGCATGAGTCGATTACTTGTCTTGGAAATGGCGCTTCGGTTTTTGCCAAGGAGTGCGTGGCAGGTCTTGAAGCTGATGAAGAGCGATGCGACGAGCTGGTGCAGCGTTCGCTGATGCTTGTGACCGCGTTGAATCCGCACATCGGTTACGACGCTGCGGCAGCGGTGGCGAAACAGGCTTTTAAGGAGAATAAGACTCTTCGAGAAGTCGTTTTGGAAAAAGGTCTGATGGATGAAGCCACGCTCGATAAAGCGCTCGAGCCGATGCAGATGACCGAGCCGAAGGCGTGAGGAAATGAAGGTCCATCAAGCAACATTAACCGTTGAAACCGGAGGAAAGGGATTGGTCGAAGTGACATCTTCGGTTGCCGAGGAACTTCGGAAATCGGGTCTTTCAGCGGGAACAGTTACTGTTTTTTGTCGGCATACGAGTTGCAGTCTGGTGATCATGGAAAACGCCGATCCGACGGCGCGGACCGATCTTGAAAACTGGATGGAGCGGCTTGTTCCCGAAAACGATCCGCATTTCGAGCATACGCACGAAGGTCCCGACGACATGCCGAGCCATATCAAGATGGCGCTGACCCGGACGTCAGAAACGGTGCCCTTTGCGGATGGCGAATTGTTGCTCGGCACCTGGCAAGGCATTTTCCTCTGGGAACATCGTGCCCGGTCGCACCGGCGATCCTTGATTGTGTCGATTCAGGGAAGCTGAGTTTACATCTGCCGGGAGGAACGGGTGAAATTCCTCGTTGCTCCCGGTCGCTCTGTACGACAAGATGGGTTCTTCCGAGTCCGGAAGAATTCATCTTAAAAAACGCCCGTTGATTGCGCCGCGAGTGGATGTAAACGAACGCAATTCAGGAACTTACGATCCGGATTTTGCTGGAGGTCAGTTGCTGATAGCGTGAAATTCGTGTTTCTGCGTGGTTTAAAAGTTCGTTGAAGCGCGGATTTTTAGGTTCCTACCGCTTTTTCGGGTTCGTTTTTTAGTAACAAAGATTACCCGAGGAGTGGTGAAGCAGTGATGGAAAAGTTACAGGAAGACCTAAGAATCAATATCGACCGGCTTCAGAAGGAGCTTTTGGAACTTGGAGAAATCGGGGAGGAAGATGGTGGTCTTTACCGAATGGCTTTTACTGAGGCCGACATGGAAGCGCGCGCGTGGTTGCAGCAGCGGATCGCCGATGCGGGTATCGAGGCGGAAATGGACGGAGCGGCCAATGTAATCGGGCGGCTGGGAGAGCGCGAAGGTCCGGCTGTTTTGATCGGATCCCATCTCGACGGAGTTCCCAACGGCGGAAAACTCGATGGTGCGCTCGGCGTTCTGATCGGACTCGAATGTCTTCGCCGGATCAAGGAGGAGGGTTTGGAAACACGCCTTCCGATCGAATTGATCGCTTTTAGCGATGAGGAAGGACGTTTCGGCGGGATGCTCGGCTCACAGGCCGTATCCGGTCAGCTCGATCCGGAGCAGATCATGCAGGCTCGCGATCTCTCGGGTGTGTCGTTGAAGGAAGCAATGAGGAAGCGAGGACTGGAGCCGATGGCTGCTTTGACGGCGCGGCGCGATCCGAAAAACATTGCGGCCTATCTCGAAGTTCACATCGAGCAGGGGCCGGTGCTCGAAGAAGAAGGTCTCAGTATCGGTGTAGTGGAGGAAATTACGGGGCTTTTTAAATGGTCGGTTCGATTGGCCGGTGTCGCGAATCATGCGGGAACGACGCCGATGGCGATGCGGCGCGATCCGCTGATGGGTTTGGCGGAATTCGCCGGGGAGATCCCTCGGATTCTTGAAGAGCATGGGAGCGCGGAAAGTCGTGCAACGATTGGAAAGATCGATCTCGTTCCCGGAGCGGCGAATACGATTCCCGGAGAAATCTTTTTCTCGCTCGATGTGCGGGATATCGATGCGGACAAGCTTGAGGAATTACACGATGGATTTCGCCGCGTCCTTTCCGCGATCGGCCGCCGTCGGTCTTTGATGTTCGAGTTTGAGGTTCTTAGCCGCGTGGAACCGGTCCCTTGTTCGCAGAAAATTGTTCGTACGATTGAGGAAACTGCTCAGCGGCTCCAACTTCCTTCCATGCGTTTGCCGAGCGGTGCTGCACACGATGCGCAGAGTATGGCGAAAATCGCGCCGATCGGAATGATTTTTGTTCCGAGTAAAGGTGGCCGCAGTCATACGCCGGCTGAATGGACGGCCTGGAAAGATATTGAGAATGGGGCTAATCTGGCACTGCAAACGCTTCTGAAAATTGCAAACTTGAACCCAACTGAATTGGAGAACTTATGACATCTTTTAATCGAGAAAACGACGCTGAGAACGAACTCGATCCGATCGATATCGATCCGTTTAAGGAAACGTATCGCGAACGGATTATCGAACACCCCGATCATATTCGGAATATCGGACGGAGTAAAACCGCGTTATTGGTGATCGATATGCAATATCTCGGAGCTGCGCGCGGAGCTGGTGTTTTTGCCGATGCCGAGAAAAGCGGGGTTCCGTTGGAGGCGCAGGATTATTATTTCAATACACTTGAGGAGACCGTTATTCCGAATGTGAAGCGGGTCTTGGAGAGATTTCGCGAATATGATCTCGAAGTGATTCATACGCGGATTCAATCGCTGACGCAGGATGGACGGGATCGGAGCGCCGGACATAAACGGCTCGGGCTTCATGCCGCGCCCGGCTCGAAGGAAGCTGAGTTTTTACCCGAGGTTGCTCCCAAAGGAGACGAGCTTGTCATCAATAAAACGGCAAGCGGCGTT
>DATGSL010000175.1:0-3393 GCA_035302665.1 Opitutales bacterium
GTCCGCTTCCATCATTGGCGTTCTGAATATCGGAAATGTGAAGCCCGGGAAAACTGGTTACGCTCTCAGCTTGCAGATCTCCGAGATCGAGATCTTTTTCTCCAGGGCGCAGATCGGCCATAAGAAAGGAAATTGGAAAAACTAAGAAGAGGAGGATCGTGATTCGGATGAAAAGCATGGCTATCTGAGAAAACCCGACGGTGCTTTTTCGTCAAGGATTTTGCCGGATCGGTATTCTCTAAGTGGATCGAGGACTTGAGTCTTTTTCGATCCGACGGGGAAGGTGCCGGGCAGGTGTTTTCAATCCGGCGGCGGTTGCTGTTTTTTCAGGACGGCGAGATAATTGAGCAAGTTTTCCATTTCCGCTTCTGAAATTTGCTCTTCCGAAAAAGCGGGCATCACGCCGAGTCCATTTCGGATTTGGAAACGGATCAGGAAGTCGGGTAGCGGTTTGTTATTGATCGCCGGACCGAGTCCACCATCGCCACCTGGATGGCAGTGCGAACAATGCGTCTGAAACACCTTCTGGCCTGCAACGAGCTCCGGCGTTTCCAACGAAACCGCCGTAAATGGTGCGCCCCGGCGCGCGCTCTGACAGCCGCCGACAACCAGAAGCGCGGTGACGGATAGAAACGCCAAAACCACCGCCGATTTCTCTTTCATCGAACCTCCTTTCGAGTGATTTTCCAGATCACCCCGGTTTCTTTGTGCGGCCGGTGCTTTTTGCCGTCCATGGTCAGAACGCCAAAATCAACGACATAAAGCGCATTTCCTTCCGGATCAAAACGAACAGCCACCGGGCGCTCGAATCCGCCTCCGCCGATCAGGGACGCCGGACCGTTTTTATCGCCGCGATTTACAGCAAAATTTTCAAAAACACCGGTTGTCGGGTCGATACGAACGATTTTAAATCCGACCGGTGTCAGAACGCGATTCACCGCCGGTGCCAGATCTCCGAAGAAGGCGACGAAAATTTCGCCTTCGAATCCGAATTTGTTCGATCCCGAAATATCAAGGCCGGACGCTCCTCCATGCACATCGAGATGGGCGAGCGGAGTTGGCGGAACGTTCGGATGTTCAGCAAGTAAGAACGTCAACGGCTCAGCGCCGGGCGGACGAAAATCATCTTCGGTAAGCGGCCGGTTTCCCGAAAAATCAGGCCAACCATGCCAAGCGCCAACCTCCACTTTCCAAAGCAGATCGGGTGCACCCCAAACCGGACGGCTGCCGCGATTGTCGTAACCGTGATCGGTCGCAAATAGGTTTCCTTCCTTCGAAAAGACGATTCCAAATGGATTTCGAAATCCCCACGCAACCAGCTCGGGTTCTCCGCCGTCGAGTGGAATTCGCACAATCGAACCCGATGCGACTTCCGCGCCCTCACGAATTTCGTTTTCGCTTGTCTTTTCTCCAAACGCGGAAAAGGCACCGGTCCTGACCTCGCCATCTGATTCGGAAATATTCGCGGACTCAAAGTTTTTGCCGCTGAGCCTGACCGTTTCTCCGGGAATATCGTGCAGATCCGGGTGAAGTTTCAGCCAATCCTGATCGGCATTGTCCGGCCCGACGACACCGGAATTCGTCATCGTTCCTTGCCCGAAATAGAGCCATCCATCGGGTCCAACGATCGGTCCGTTCGTGTGATGGTCGCCGCTGGGAAGTCCAGAAATCAACACTTGGCGATCGCCATTTTCCGAGAAGCGGAGGATCCGTCCCCCTTCGCGTATACCGCCTTCGGCAACGTAAATAAAACCGTCGTGAAAAGTCAGGCCATTCCAAGGGCCGTTTTTGTCGCCCTCGGCCAAAACCGTCCGATTTCCGTCTGGTTCCAGGCGGATCAGGCGCGGTGCGAGCTGAACGCCGCCATAAGCGTATCCGGCTTCTGTAATGAGTGGGCGGCCGGTTTCGTCGAATGTAATTCCAGTCGGAAAGGTGAGACCATCGGCGATGATTTCGATTTCGTATTCGTCCGGCAAAAGAACATCATTTGGATCGAGTGTGCGCGGCGGAGTGAAGTCGGTTTGTCCGCCGCCCGCCGATGGCCGAAACGAGTAACAACGGGAAAGACCGACAGCGGCCGCCAGCAGCGCGGCACAGATTGCCAGCCGAACGAGTAGTCGTTTCCGCCTCTTCATCCCGATAAGAATAATCGGTCTGCTGAGGCAATGCGATTCCAACCTTCCGCATGACAGCCGGTTCAGGTTTCCCCCGAACTTTTGCTCTTACGAAGGCGGTTCTAGAAACGGCACGGAGCTCTTAGGAGTTAGCGGATTTGGAGGCGGAATTCAATCGGGATGGTTTGGCTGGAGTTTTTTGCAGTGCCTTGACTTCGGACTGCGTGGAGAGAGTTTTCGCGGATCCACGAGAAGCTTCCGTCGGGATTGTAGGGATCGATCGGAAGTTTTTCGAGATAGTTGGGAACGAGTTCGTTGAGATTTTCTGGAAATTGGCCGGTTGCGAGGCGGAAACGCTCTGCGGCAAGTCCGATTCGGGCCGCGCGGAGATAGGTTATTGATTGCAGATCCCGGTCGAGAAAATCGTTTAGGTTGGAGGGGATCAATAGTGCCTGCAGTTTTTCACCGTCCAGTAATTTGGTGGAGAAAATATAAGATGGAGTTTGGGTTTTTGCACGTTCCGAGGGAGACAGCTCGGCAAAATCGATCAGCTCAGATGTTTTTTTGAAATAGCCGAATTTGTCTTGAGATTTTAGCCCGCTTAATTCGTAAAACAGGAGAATACCGGGAGGCATGGAGGCGTCTTTGAGCCAATCGGGGCGCCGGTTGATCTGTTCATAGCTGAAATTTCCGTATGCCAGTGCTGTTGCAAGTGCGAAATTCAAGGATCGCCGCTCTTCGAGATTTTTTAAAATATTTTCGAGCGCGACAATGGTTTCAGCGGGAAAATCGATTTTGGTCAGGATAAGCTCAAGCGCGATTCGGCCGTAGCGGCTGATCGCCTCTGAGTTAAGAAATGAAACAAAAAATGGCTCGTCTGTGAAATGCTCTGCTATCTGGAAAAGGGCGATCAGAGACTCCTCGGCTCTGGCTACGTCGTGTGCGGCAGCGGCGACCAAAGCATCTGCAGCGAGAATGTTCCCGGAACCGTAAAGAGGATTGATATGTGAAAGCACAAGTTCGTCCCCCAGTCTGAAATCGAGATCGAGACGGACGAAGGGGCGGCGGCTTGCTTCTATTAAAAGTGCGAGAGCTGTTTCATTTTCCGAAAGGACTTCCGAAAACTCGTTAAGTTTTTCAGGTGTCGGGAATTCGGCGTTGTCGTTGTTTCGAAAAAAATCAAATGATTTTGCAGATTCGGTTATTTCGGCAAAAGCATTCTGGTAAGCCGGAGCTGCGTTATCCGCCGGATCGAATTCATGGGCGTGATACCGGTCGT
>DATGSL010000176.1:0-6543 GCA_035302665.1 Opitutales bacterium
CGGAACCGTCTTTCTTACTGCGGGAACGGTGTTGCTGATGTGGCTCGGAGAGCAAATCACGGAAAAGGGGATCGGTAACGGAATCTCTCTTTTGATCACCGTCGGTATTCTGGCCGATTTGCCGGGAGCCGTTTCCGCGACGTACGCGCTCTTCAATACACCTGCCGGTGTTGAAGGACTCGGTGCACCTCAGGCAATCCTGATGCTCCTACTCTTTTTTGGAGTGATTGCCGGAATCGTGGCAGTTGTCCAAGGACAGCGGAAAATTCCGGTTCAGTATGCAAAACGGGTTGTCGGTCGGAAGGTTTATGGCGGACAAAGTTCCTACTTGCCGCTCAAGGTAAATTATGCCGGGGTGATGCCGGTTATTTTTGCGAGCGCGATTTTGCTCTTTCCGCAGCAGATCCTTTCGCAGCTCGGTGCGGTCCTGGAGTGGCAGTTCTTGACGAACCTTTCGCACAGTTTGGTTCGCGGTAGCACGTCGTACTATATTGTCATGGCGACCTTGATTCTCGCCTTTAGCTACTTCTGGGTCTCGGTCATGTTTAAGCCGGTCCAGATCGCCGATGATCTGAAAAAACATGGAGGATACGTTCCTGGTGTGCGCCCCGGCGCTCCGACCGCGAAATATCTGAACTTTATTATGACGCGGCTGACTCTTGCCGGGGCGATTTTCCTTACGCTTATCGCTGTTCTTCCGGATGTCCTTCTTTTCCAGTATGGCGTTCCGAGTCGTATTGCGATTTTCTTTGGTGGAACCGGTATGTTGATTACAGTCGGTGTGGTCTTGATGACTATGCAACAGGTGGAGACTTATCTCCTGCAGCGTCATTATGACGGATTTCTTCGTAAAGGAAGAATTCGGGGGAAAAGTCCAACCCGCCAAACGGTTTCTGTTGATCCATCTGGTCTTAAGAATGTCGGCGTTCTCTGGTCGGTTCTCGGCACACTCTTTATTGTCGGGATCGTCGCCTGGTTTCTTCGACAGCTTTAATAATACCACGCTTGGACGTTTTTTCTGTGTCTGATCATGCCAACGGATCATCCGCTTCTCGTAGGCCGGGACCCAATTTAATTTTACTGGGTCCCCCGGGAGCTGGAAAAGGATCGCTCGCGGCGAAATTGGCTTCGTTGAATTTCGAGCATGTTTCCTCGGGTGACTTTTTCCGTCAAGAAATTGCAACTGGAAGTGAACTCGGTCGGGAATTTGCACGCGTGTTGAAGGAGGGGGCCTTTGTCTCCGATGAGATGACCCTCGCGGTGATGCGGAAATGGTATTTTGGGCGTAAGAAAAATCGCGGATTTTTGCTCGATGGTTTTCCTCGGAATTTGTTGCAGAGCCAAGTCTTTGACGAATGGCTGGCCCAACGCCGGGAGAAGCTCGATGCGGCGCTTTTTCTTAACCTCGGCATTGAGGATTCGATTTTGCGGATTTCTCAACGGCGAGTTTGTCCGGAGGATGGAACGGTTTATCATCTGACTTTCAATCGGCCTGAAAAGGAAGGAAAATGCGACCGTTGTGGTGCCGATCTCATCCAGAGATCGGATGATACCGAGGAAACCGTGAGCCGTCGCTGGCGCATCTTTGAGGAAAACACCTTGCCGCTGGTCGAGAAATATCGCGAAGAAGGTTTACTTCTCGATATCGATGCCTCTCCATCCATTGAGGAGGTTTATCAGGAAGCTACGACAAAACTCAGTGCGAACAATCTCATATGATCCCGATTAAAACAGCTGAGGAGATTGTGAAGATGCGCGAGGTTTGTCAGATCGCCGCAACTGTCCTCGAAGAATTGAAAACCTACGTCGCGGCCGGCGTGAATACCTACGATCTCGACCAGGAGGCCAAACGCTTGATTGCCGATCTAGGTGCGGAAAGTGCCTGTCATCTATATCAGGTTGGGCGGCAGATTTTTCCGAGTTACACTTGCCTTTCGGTCAATGAAGAGGTTGTCCACGGCATCGGTTCGTTGAAACGGGTTTTACGCGAAGGCGATATTATTTCGCTTGATGTTGTTGTTTCCTACAATGGTTATGTGGGCGACAATGCTGCCACGATCGGTGTCGGTGCTCTCGATCCGGAGGTTGAGCGGCTTCTTGATGTGACCGAAAAGAGTCTTCTTGCCGGAATTGATCGGGCGCGGGAAGGTCGGCGGGTAGGCGATATTTCTCATGCGATCCAGCGTTATGTGGAATCGCGCAACTTTTCCATCGTTCGGGAGTTTGTTGGACATGGGGTCGGAGCTTCGATGCACGAAGATCCTCAGATTCCAAACTTCGGGCGCCGAGGGACCGGCCCAAAACTGCGAGCAGGAATGACTCTGGCAATAGAACCGATGGTCAATCTCGGACGGCACGAAGTCGAAGTCCTCGACGACGGGTGGACGGTGGTCACGAAAGATAGCAAGCCGTCCGCTCATTTTGAACATACTGTATTAATAACCACCGGAAAACCGGAAATTTTGACGAAAGTGAAAAAATAATTTGCTTTATTGCATTTTTCCTTGTCAAGATTACCTTTTATAGCTCGAATGAGCCTTTTTCCAAAAACTTATGGCACGTTTACTTGGGGTAGATATCCCGGACAATAAAAAAATCGAATACGCACTCCGTTACATCCACGGAATTGGCCCGACCCGCGCTCGCGAAGTAGTAGAGGCAAGTGGGATCGACCCCGATCTCCGTGCGCATGAGTTGACAGAGGAGCATTTGAACAAGCTCACGACCGCGATCACTGAGCGTAATTATGCGGTTGAGGGCGATCTTCGCAGAGAAGTCGCTGCAAACCTGAAGCGTTTGCAGGCGATCAACTGCTACCGGGGGCTTCGCCATCGTCGCGGACTTCCTGTGCGTGGTCAGCGGACCAGCACGAATGCCCGAACCCGCAAGGGAACTCGCCGCACAGTAGGCGTCTTTTCAAGGAAATAATCGTTCTTCCTCGCATGTCTAAAGAAACACCAGATAAAGAGATCGCAGCCGAAGAAGTCGCTGCACAACCTCAGGAATCGACTGAGAAGAAAGCCGCGCCTGCGGAAACCGAAGCTGCTACCGAGCCAAAAGCCGATGCACCGGAGGAAGTAAAGGCCGAGACCGAGCAGGAGAAGGCTGAAGAAGCTCCTAAAAAGGAACTGACTGCGCAGGATATTCTCAAGGATGAGATCAGCGCGGTCAAAATCCGTCGTGCCAAGGGGAGCAAAAATATTTCCAGCGGTATCGCGAAAGTTTTGGCGACTTTTAACAATACAAAGATCTGCATCACCGATCCGCGCGGCAATGTCATCTCCTGGTCGAGTTCCGGTAAAATGAATTTCCGCGGCTCCCGTAAATCGACAGCCTATGCCGCCCAGGTTGTAGCGCAAGATGCCGGACGGGCAGCGATGGCGCACGGCTTGAAAGAAGTCGAAGTCCACCTTAGCGGCCCTGGCCTCGGACGGGATTCCTCGGTTCGTGCCCTTCAGGCGATTGGACTTGAAATTACCGCGATCCGGGATACCACGCCTGTCCCTCACAATGGGTGCCGTCCCCCGAAACGTCGTCGGGTCTAAACTCTTAATTTTGAAATCTCACTTCTTGAGATCGTAAAAGAATGTCACGATATACAGGTCCAACAACACGCATCAGCCGACGCTTCGGTCAGCCCATTTTCGGAACGAATAAATCGTTCGAGAAAAAGCCTTATCCGCCCGGGATTCACGGGCCGCGTCTGCGCCGCAAGCTTAGCGACTATGCAATTGGTCTAAATGAGAAGCAAAAGCTTCGGTTCACTTATGGCCTGACTGAGAAACAGTTTCTCCGAACCTTTGATCGGGCCCGCCGCGAACGTGGAATCACCGGGGACCGTTTCCTTCAGCTGTTGGAAACCCGGCTGGACAATGTCATCTACTTGCTCGGCTTTGCGAAGTCGCGTCAAGCGGCCCGGCAGTTTGTCAATCATGGCCACATTCGTGTAAACGGTGGCAAAGTTGACATCCCGAGCTACACGGTGAAGGCAGGAGACGAGATTGAAGTGCGCAGCAGCACTTCCTCGCGCCAGCTCGCGACCCGCAATCTTGATGAAACCCGCCTTCGCGTGGTGCCTGCATGGTTGACCTTGCAGGAGGATACGTTGCGGGCGACCGTCAACCGCCTTCCGGACCGGGAGGAAATCGATCCCGGTGTCAACGAACAGCTCGTTGTTGAATTTTACAGCCGTTAAAATCAATCGGCTTTATTGCATCTCATCTGGCGGGGAAAGAAGGAACTTTTTTCCCGCCGGATTTTCCTTTTTATAGAATACAACCGAAATATGGTAAAGAGACTTGGTAAATTCGAGCTGCCCAATCGACTCATCAAAATCGAGGAGTCCGCGACCGACACCTATGCAAAATTTCTTGCAGAGCCGTTCGAGACCGGCTACGGGCACACCATCGGGAATTCCTTACGTCGGATTCTTTTGAGTTCGATTGAAGGTGCTGCCTTCTCCTCGGTCAAAATCGATGGAGTCAGTCATGAATTTCAAAGTATCGAGGGTGTCATCGAAGATGTGACAGATATCGTTCTGAACCTGAAAAAGGTTCTGATCATCTCTCACAAACGGGATCCCATCCGCCTCCATATCGACGTCAATCGCGAAGGTCCAATCACTGCCGCTGATATCTCGGAGGATTCGAATATCAAGATCGTGAATCCCGACCAGCTGATCTGCACGCTCGATAAAGCTCAGCGTTTTTATGCGGAACTCGAAGTTCGGGTCGGCCGCGGCTATTGCCCTGGCGAGGATAATAAAGAAGAGGATCAGCCAATCGGCGTGATTCCGATCGACTCACTCTTCAGCCCTGTTCGTCTCGTCAAGTATTCGGTTGAAAATACCCGGGTCGGTCAGATTACCGACTACGACAAGCTGAATCTCGAGATCTGGACCGACGGTCGGATCACTCCCGACGATGCGCTTAAACAGTCCGCATCGATTTTAAAGCATCACCTCGATGTCTTCGATCGGGTCAGTGAAGAGCAGATCGAGTTCGAGAGCGAAGGTAAGGAAGTCAGCGAGGAACAGAATAAGCTCCGCAAGTTGCTCAACATGAGCGTGAACGAAATTGAACTTTCGGTTCGGGCGGCAAATTGTCTCAACAATGCGAATATCACCACTGTTGGTGAACTCGCCATGAAGACGGAGCAGGAGATGCTGAAGTACCGTAATTTCGGAAAGAAGTCTTTGAACGAGATCAAGGAAAAGCTCGATCAGGTCGGACTTTCTCTCGGAATGAAAATCGATGAGCGTCTGCTCGATCGTAAAAACGAATTTTAATCGTCACCATCCATGCGCCACCAAAAACACAAAAATCAACTGGGCGTTAAGAAAGAGCACCGCGCCGCTCTTATGGCCAATCTGGCCGCCGCTCTTATCCGCGAAGGTCGGATCCAAACGACCCTTAAAAAAGCCAAAGCACTTCGCCCGTTTGCCGAGCGTCTGGTGACGCTTGCGAAAAGAGGAACTCTCGCCGACAGGCGCTTGGCGATGTCTCGGATTCGCGATGCGGAGGCAGTCCAGATGCTTTTTAACGAGCAGGTCGGCGAGTTCGCCAACCGGGCCGGCGGCTACACCCGCATCTACAAGCTTGGAATTCCGCGCCGCGGTGATGCTGCCGAAATGGCACTCATCGAGTGGGTGAAGGCCGACGATGTCGGTTATCGCTCCAGCAGACGGAAAGCCCAGCCGAAAAAGGAGACGGCTCCAGCGGTGGAAGAGGCTGAAAAGGAAGAGGAGAAGGTCGCTTCTGCCGAATCGGCTGATGAAGAAGTCGAGACCGAGGAGGTCGCCGAAGCTGTTGAAACCGAAGAGGAGCAACAGCCGGAGACGCCTTCCGCTGAAAGCGAAGCAGAGGCTGATTCAGAGGAAAAAGAGAAGGAATAACGATTCCTGTCCCGCCTGATCGTTCTTTTGCACTTTCTGAAAACGTCTTCTTTGCGATAGACGTTTTTCTCAAGACTTGATAAATTTTTTCGGTCTGAGCGCTCCGTCGTTCAGACCGAACTTGTTTTACAGGCTTTGAATTTTCTGTTTTTCCCTGCGGTCTCATCCGATGTTTATCGTCGATTTAACTTTCGGTGCGTTGATTTATATTTTTAGCGCGATTTCTCTTCTTTTTGGGCTTTGGCTCTTCTACGACCTGCGGGACAAAAATCTTTATGAGGCCGAGCGAAAGAAGGTGATTTTTCACTGCATCAAGTGCGATCGGATTTATACAGATCGGCAAGGAACGGCGGTATCTGTTTGTCCCCGTTGTCAGTTTGAGAACGCGCGGCTCAAATTCTAAACCGATCAACGCGTCGGTTTCCTAGCCGTATAGGCTTTTATTTTATTATCGATTTCATGCACGAGAACATTGCCATTTTGGATTTCGGCTCCCCCTATACGCAGGTCATCGCCCGGCGGGTTCGTGAATGCAATGTTCACTCGCAGATCTATCCTTTTAACGTAGCGGCTTCGGAATTAGCGAAAACCGATCTTCGGGGGATCATCCTTTCGGGAGGACCTTCTTCGATTTTGGAGCCGGGAGCACC
>DATGSL010000177.1:0-11873 GCA_035302665.1 Opitutales bacterium
GCTCGCTTCCACTGCGAGCGCGGAAGCTGGAAAAGCTGTTTTGAAAAAAACTTCGATCGACCGCGGACAAATTGATTTATTGATCCATTCGGCCGTCTGTCGGGATCGTCTCGAACCGGCAACTGCGGCCTACGTTCATCAACAACTCGGACTCGGACCGCACACGCAGTTTCTCGATGTTTCTAATGCTTGTCTCGGTTTTTTGAACGCGATGGTTCTCGCCGGCGGAATGATTGAAAGCGGTCAGATCCGTTCAGCGCTGATTGTCGCTGGTGAAAATGGCGGACCATTGGTCGAGCGGACGATTGAACGGCTTCTTGAAAAAGAATGGACGCGAAACGAGATCAAGCCGTTTTTCGCCAATCTAACGATCGGATCAGGGGCTGTGGCGGCCGTTTTGACTCATCGGTCGTTGGCAAAAGAAGGTGCGGCGATTCTCGGAGGCGCTGGCGAGGCGGCTACTCAACACAATCGCCTGTGTGAAGGAGATACTTCGGGAGCCGACGCGCTCGAGATGTTGACCGATTCCGAAGAACTCCTCTTGGCCGGAGTGGCGCTCGCAAAGCGGACCTGGAACGGATTTAAGGAAAAACTCGGCTGGAGCGAAACGACCGCTGATCGAATTATCTGCCATCAGGTCGGCTCGATTCACCGGCTCAAGCTTTTTGAAACACTCGGACTCGATCTTGAGAAAGATTTTTCGACCTTCCCGCACTTTGGGAACATCGGTTCGGTTTCCCTTCCTTTCACTCTTGCGCGAGCTGTCGAGGAAAATGCCATTCAAAAAGGGGATAAAGTCGCGTTACTCGGGATCGGAAGCGGGCTTTCATCGATGATGCTCGCTGTTGAATGGTGATTGCCGTTGAAGAAAGATTGCCGATGAAAAACGACAGCGAGTTTGAGAAACTTTATCCTTTTAGCGGAAAGGAATTTTCCGTCGATGGCGAGCGGATGCACTATCTGGACGAAGGCGAAGGAAAACCGATTTTAATGGTTCATGGAAACCCGACCTGGTCCTTTTTTTACCGAAATCTGGTTCGCGATCTCAGGCAAAATGGTCACCGTTGCATTGCGCCCGATCATATCGGCTGCGGTTTTTCGACGAAACCGCAAAATTATCCATACACGCTCGCCCGCCATATTGAGAACCTCGATCGGCTGGTCGCGCATTTGAAACTCGATGATATCACGCTCGTTGTGCACGATTGGGGAGGCGCGATCGGAATGGGGTTTGCGGTTCGACATCCGGAGAAAATCCGCCGCATCGTCATTTTAAATACGGCTGCATTTCTCTCACCGCATATTCCGTGGCGGATCAATATCTGTCGATTGCCGCTCTTTGGACCGCTGGCGATCCGCGGTTTTAACGGATTTGCAAAACCGGCAACAAAAATGGCGACGACGCAAAAGGGCGGTTTAAAAAAAGAAATCGCTCGCGGTTTTCTGAAACCGTACGGAAATTGGCACGATCGCGTGGCGAATCTTCGATTTGTGCAGGACATTCCGATGAAATCGTCCCATCCGAGTTACGAAACGCTCGCTGCGATCGAGAAGGAACTTCCGCGATTTCGGGAAACGCCGGCGCTTATCTGCTGGGGCGGAAAAGATTTTTGCTTTAACGATCATTTCCTCGAACGGTGGCGCAAAGAATGGCCGCACGCCGAAGTTCATCGCTTCGAAAACGCCGGACATTACGTTCTGGAAGATGCATACCGCGAAATCTTGCCGCTTATCAGCAATTTTTGTGCGGGACCGAAGGTTGATTGAGGCCGACTCGATCGGTGGTCGGCAATGGTTTCGAAACCGCGGACCGATTTGATCCTTCGGCGACGGTTTTATTTTTTCAGCAACAATCCAAACTCGGAAGGCTCAAATCCGCGGGCTTCGAGGGCGGCGGCGAGCAGATCGAGATCGAGAGCGGCTCCGGGGCGGATTTTGTTTTGGGAAAACCAGCCTTGATTCATTTCAAGGGCAAATTGAATTTCAGAGCTTCGGGAAGGAACGCTCGTTTCATCGAAAGGATGAAGTTGATAGATTTCGCGAAGGATGCCGGCCGAATCGAAATATCCGATATCGAGCGGAAGGGGAGTGTTTTTCATCCAAAAAACGACTTTTCGAGGACGCGTATAAGGAAAGATCATTCCGTCGTCGGCTGAAAGTTCCGTCCGATGCATCAGTCCGCGCTGCATTTCCTCTTGTGTAACAACGAGCTGGATTCGGATATCTTTCTTATCGATCTTCATTTCAAACCAGTGACTGGCGGGAAGATGATCGGGCGCCGGAGTCCCTTTTTGTCCGGCACAGCCAGCGGTCAGAAAGAAGAAACCTGAAAGGAAGAAAATAAAGAATGGGCGAAACATCGGTTCGTTGTCGTTAGGAAATTTCGGTAAATGAATCGATCTTGAGCCTTTCCGGCAGGAGAACAACAGGTAAAGAACCGAAAAAATCCGACGCGAAACTCCGCGCTCAGGAAAGACCGATCGCGAGTCCCTGCTGCTGCCATTCGGCGATTTTTCTTTCTTTTTCTTTGTCGAGCGCCCGCGGATCGAGCATCCAAAGACATTCCCACAAAGCGGGCGCGGCGGAATCCCACATCGTGTCAAAGAGCAGAAAGGGACGGATCCCGCGGGCGACGAGATCGGCGCAGAGTTCGCGACATTGGGCGACGTAATCTTTTCCTTGCTCGATTTCGAGACTGTCGCGAAAGGTTTCGGAGAAAAAAATAGCCTGAACCGGTTCAAACGTCGGCTTTCCGGGCGGCGTTTCCGGATAATCGAATCCGGTTTCCAATAGGCTTTCTTCCGGAACGGCATCTTCGTGAAGGGTCTGTCGGGAAATCCATGGCCGAGCGTCGTACGGTTTTAGAAAATCGAGCCAGCCGGGAAGATCTTCGGAAGAATGGACATGGCAAAGTGCGATCAGCGGTTTCCGGAAATGGCGAGCGATCGAACTGAAAGCGGTGATTTCTGACGCGATTTCCTCCGAATGGTTCGTCGGATGGTGGCGAGGGTCGATTTCGTAAAAAATGGCATCGAAGTGTTCCGCACAAAGTTGAGGAGAAAAGCCGGTTTGAGGCAGTTCCGCGCTCAGGCAGCACGAAGCACGGCCCCAGAGAAGAACTTCGGGCGGCAACCATTTTCGTAAACGTTGATAATGTTCGGCATTCCAGCGATAACGCGCGGCTATCCAAGCGAGAAAAGCCGGATTTTCGCGGTTTTCCCAGAATTCGGGATCTTCGGTCGGCGGGAGTTCAAAACCGTATTCGGAAAGAAATCTTTTTTGGCAATACGTGCAGGCGCAGCTGTAGATATCGGGCAAAAAATGAAGATCGGCCGAGAGGATCGCATCGACCGGTATTTCGGCGAGATGATGGCGGATAAATGCGCGATAGGCTTTTTGAAATTCGGGATGATTCGGACAAAAACATTCGCAGGTGAACGGTTCGTAAAAGACCGGTTTCCCGTTCCGAGCCGAGACCTGTCGCCAATTTGCCAATCTTTTTTCCTGGAACGAAAGTTTGCGCCAGTCGTCCGGATAGAATGGAACCTGTTCTTGTCGCCCGTTATGAATCGTGCGCCGATCTTCTTCGGAGCGAATGGTATGCAGAAGTGTCGGAGAGTGATATTCGACAACTTTTAGCTGATGTTCGTGGCATATTTCGGTAATTTCGTGCAGAATCCCGAGAACCCTGTCGAGGATAACCAAATAATCCCAGCGAAACTGAAACCCACAAAGAACGACCGCATTTGCACCCTCTTTTTGAAACGTTTCGGCTCGGCGTCGCCACTTTTCCGCGAGGGTTGGATCGGGCCAACCAAGATCGGAGATGTCGAGCCTCCACGAAGTGAAGCGCGCATCGTTGAGCCACTCGGTGCTTTTCATATTCGCAAAGAGAAAGATAAGAGCAGGAGAGCTGTTCTGCGAATTTTCTTTCCCGATTTCAAAAACGAAAACGAAATGCGACGAATGTTCCGCAACTGCTTTTTTTACAACTTTGCGAGCCGGATTCCGTCGGGCGAGATGATAATTTCGCGCTTCTTGAACAACACGCCGATCGCTTGTTTAAATGCTTTTTTGCTCATTCCGAAGGTCGAGCGTATTTCCTGCGGCGAGCTTTTATCGTGAAAAGGCAATTGCCCGCCTGCTTCCTCCAATGCTTTCAAAATGATTTGCGTGTGAGTCGCGATTCGTTGATGTCCGGCTAAATCCAAGCTCAAATCGATCTTTCCATCCTCGCGCACGGTTCGCACATAACCGTCGATCCGGTCGCCGATTTTTAACGGATTTGCTAAATCCGAGCGGTAGAGCAAACCTTCGAACGCATTGTCGACGATCGCTTTGTAGCCAAGAGGAGTTTTTTCTGCGATGAGAAGTTTGACTGGCTGGTCGTCGGCCAAATCGGGAGTTTCCGGGCGCAGGTGACGGTGAAGACGCTCGCTCGCGACAATCCGATCGGTTTGATCATCGAGAAAGAGATGAACGACCAGCCGATCGCCGATTTTCGGTCGCGAAGTTCGGAGTTCACGCATCGGCAACAAAACATCTTTCGCTAATCCCCAATCCAAAAAGATCCCGATGCGAGGGGAAATGCCGACCACCTTCAGCGAAGCAAAATCGCCGACTTGCGCGTAAGGAGTTTCAGTGGTCGCGACCAAACGGTCTTCCGAATCGCGGTAAAGAAAAACATCGAGGACATCTCCGACTTCCGCATCCGAGGGAACCAATTTGCCCGGCAACAGGATTTCGCCCAGCGAGCCTCCATCGAGATAAAATCCGTGAGGACTCGTTCGTAGAACCTCTAGCTCGTTGTGTCTGCCAATGAGTACCATATCGGGACAACCTACAGCACCCAGAACAGCAAAGGGAGGAGAATCATCGCAACGGCCAGTTTTTGGAGAGGTCCTTTCTTTATCCGAGAATTTGAGGATTGAGTTTCCAAATGGAAAAATTGAGCACCGCTGCAAAGGTAACCCAGGCCCAATAAGGGATCAGCAGAATTCCGGCGATCGGGCGGACTTGCCAGAAGAAAATTATTGTAACAAGGATCAAAATCCAGAGGGCGAGAATATCGACAAATGCGAAACCTCCGAGTTTCCAAGCAAAGAAAATCCAACTCCAGAGGGCGTTTAAGGCGAGTTGCGCAAGAAAAAATAGCAGAGCTTTCTTATTTGCCTGAAAACCTCCCGAACGCCAAACCAGCCACGCTGCAATTCCCATCAGCGTGTAAAGGAAGGTCCAAACCGGGCCAAAAACCGAGGCAGGCGGCGCCCAATCGGGCTGAATCAGTTCCCCGTAAAACGATTCGGTCCGTATCGACGCAACAGCGCCGATCGCTGCCGCAAGGAAAGAGACACCGAGCGAGGCGATCAACCCGAAGAATTGCTCGATTTTTGTGAAAGGCTGCATGAATCGTCGGCGAACGCTAACTTATTGAAGAAGGAGAACAAACGCAAAAGCCGCGGCGTGATTCAGTCCAGCAAAAGTGGAAATAGCTTCCAGGCGTTTTCAGCTGAAATCGGCGAGCAGAAATGCGAAATGCGTGGAACCCAAGAGGCGAGGTCCGCAAATTCCGCGTTTTAAAGAATCGCTTTCAGATAATGACGGATCCCGGGCAAGCCGCCGGATTTTTCTCCAGTTTTTGCTTTTTTTACAGGGAACGGTTTCAAATTTTAAACACGTTTTTTGCGCTGCTTTTTTTCGTGCAGGGGAGGTTCTTTTTGATAAGGATCGTCCTTTATGAATCCGGTTTTGAAATTGTTGCTGGAGGGTGAGAACCTGTCGGCTTCCCAGATGAGCGAGGTGCTCGGCATTCCGCAGAAGGAGGTGGACGCGGCCTTACGTGAGCTTGAAGAGGACGGAACGCTTCTCGGGTGGCGGCCGGTGATCAGTCCCGATTCCGACGCGAATTCCGTGCGCGCCGTGATCGAAGTTCGGATCAGACCGGAGCGCGGGGGCGGATTCAACCGTCATGCCGAACGGATCAGCCGTTTTGATGCGGTTGAGTCCTGTTATCTGATGTCGGGTGCCTACGATCTGCTCGTCATCGTCCGCGGCAAAACCCTCCACGAAGTCGCCTCATTTGTGACCGAACGACTTTCGACGATCGAGGGAGTTTTGTCGACAGCTACTCATTTTCTCCTCCGCTCTTACAAAGAGCAGGGTTATCTGGTCGAGGGCAAGAAATCCGAACGCTCCCGTCCGGCCATTTCTCCATGAGCGCGCGCATAGAGGATTCATCTGGCACTCACAGAAAAAGTGCCGAACGTTTTGTTGCCGGGCATATCGGAACGCTACCACGTTCGGGAATCCGCGACTTTTTCGAGTTGGTTTCCGAAATGGAGGATGTTATTTCCCTCGGAATCGGCGAACCGGACTTTGTGACGCCTTGGCACATCCGCGAAGCAGCGATCTTTGCTCTTGAAAAAGGAAGAACCAGTTACACATCGAATCTCGGTTTATTAAAATTGCGTCGGGCGATCAGTTCCTACGTCGAGCGCCACTTTGAAGTCAGTTATCAGCCGGAAAAGGAAATCCTGGTGACGGTCGGCGTTTCCGAGGCACTCGATCTCGCCTTGCGGGCCGTTTTGAATCCGGGCGAAAAGGTTTTGTACCACGAACCTTGTTATGTTTCGTATCAGGCGTCGATTTCTTTGGCTGGCGGTATCCCTGTTCCGGTTGCGACCCGCGCCGAGGAGCAATTTTCTCTCGATCCCGCTCGTCTTGAGGCTGCTTGGACGCCAGGTTGCAAAGTCTTGATTCTAAATTTTCCGACAAATCCGACCGGCGGAGTTATCGAACGGGAAAAGCTTGAGCGAATCGCGCGTTTTGCGAGAGAGAAAGATCTTCTGATCATCAGCGACGAAATTTATTCGGAACTGACTTTTGAGGGAGAACATACGAGTATCGCGAGCTTGCCGGGAATGAAGGATTCGACGCTTTTCCTGCACGGCTTTTCGAAATCGTTTGCAATGACTGGCTTCAGGATCGGTTATGCTTGTGGACCGGCGGAACTGATTGAGGCGATGATGAAGATCCATCAATACAGCATGCTTTGCGCGCCGATCTTGAGTCAGGAAGCAGCTCTCGAAGCGCTGGAACGAGGAGAGCCGAGCGTGAAAAAGATGCGCGATCAATATCACCGCCGACGCGATTTCTTTGTTCGGCGACTCAATGAGATGGGACTCGATTGTCATCTGCCGGGCGGAACTTTTTATGCGTTTCCGTCGGTTGCGCGAACCGGATTGACGGAAAACGAATTTGCGGTGAATTTATTGAAGGAGGAAAAAGTAGCGGTCGTGCCTGGCCGGGCTTTCGGGCCGAGCGGAGAAAAATTCGTTCGCTGTTGTTTCGCAACCGACTACAACCTTTTGATTGATTCCGCCAACCGTATCGAGCGTTTTCTCGACCGGCGGATTTCCAGCCATGACTGATTCTCGTATCGTAGCCATCGTCGGCCAGCCCAATGTGGGCAAAAGCCGGATTTTTAACCGTCTTGCGCGCCGGAGGATTTCGATCGTGCACGATCAGCCCGGCATCACGCGCGATATCATCAGCATGGAAGTCGATGATTATACGTTGGTCGATACCGGCGGACTCGGACTTGCTTCCTCCGATGAAGAAACTACCGGGATTACTGAAGCGGTTGAAATGCAGGTTCATGTGGCGGTGAATTCCGCAAGTTTGATTCTTTTTGTCACCGACGGACGGGAGGGATTGACGCCGATGGACGAAAACGTGGCCGATTTGTTGCGGAAGTCGGGCAAAGAGGTCGTTCTACTCGTCAATAAAATCGATACGGCGGAACCGGTCGGTCAGCTCGACGAATTTGCCCGGCTCGGGTTCGAGACGATTTTGTATGTTTCGGCGGAACATGGTCGGGGAGAATCGGAAATTCGCGAAGCGATTGCGGAGCGACTCGGACCGGCTCCGGAAAAAGAGGAGGCAAAGGAAAAACGGATCAAAATCTGCTTTGTCGGCCGCCCGAATGTCGGTAAATCCTCATTGGCCAATCGGTTGCTCAACTCCGAGCGATTGATTGTGACCGATATTCCCGGGACAACCCGCGACGCGGTCGAACTCGATCTCGATTATGAAAATCCGGATGGATCGACCTGGCATTTCCGCCTATTTGACACAGCCGGTTTGCGGCGGCGAACGCGCGTCTCCTCGCCGGTCGAATATTTTTCAACAACCCGGTCGGAAGATGCGGTTGAATCCGCCGACGTCGTTTTTTTGGTTATCGATGCGCTGGAGGGAGTAACGCGACAGGAACAACATCTCGGCGGGATGGTTTTGGAGAAAGGAAAAGCGCTCGTTATTTTGGTAAACAAGTGGGATCTCGTTCACGACCGATTCCGTGACGAGCCGCTCGAAGGTTATGAAAATGAGCGGGAGTTTCGCGAGGCCTTTGCGGATGCGGTGCGGAAGGAGCTTTTTTACAATCCCGACTCGCCGGTTATTTTCGCATCGGCGCTCGAAGGTTTTGCGATGGACCGTTTGCTGAAGAGCGCGCGCCGACTCGATTATTTGCTCGATAAAAAATTGCCGACTGGAAGATTGAATCGGCTGCTTCTCGAATTGACAACAAAACGGAAACCGCCGGCGATCAAAGGGAAAGGGCGTCGCTTGCGGATTTATTATGCGGTTCAGATCGGAAACCGGCCGTTCCGGATTCGGCTTTTTTGCAATCTTTCGAGTGGACTCCCCGACAATTATCGGCGCTATCTTGCGGCCGGGATCAGCCGGGAATTTGATTTACCCGGTTGTCCGATTCGATTCGAGCTTGTCGGAAAACCGAAACGGGTTGCAAAGGATTAAAAATGGTCGGAAGCAGAAAACGAAAACTGGTTTTCATGGGTTCGGACGAAATTGCGTTGCCGAGCCTGGAGTTTCTGGCAGAGCAAACAGATGCACTTGAAATCGCTGCCGTTTACACGCAGCCCGATCGCCGCCGGGGACGCGGAAAAGCTCTCCATCCGAATGCGATCAAAGTGTGGGCACAGGAGCGGGAAATCGCCGTTCGGCAGCCGGAAAAACTGGGCGATGGAGAAGTCGAATGGTTGCAGGAAAACGGGATCGATCTGATTCTCGTCATGGCTTACGGACATATTCTTCGCCGCAATCTGATCGAAAGTGTTCCGCTAAAAACTTACAATCTGCATGCTTCGCTTCTTCCGAAATACCGCGGAGCGTCGCCGATTGAAGCCGCCATTTCGGAAGGTGACGAGGAAACGGGCGTCACGTTAATGCAGGTTGTGCGCCGCCTCGATGCGGGTCCGCTTGTCGATGCCGAGCGTTTTCCGATCGATCGACTGGAAACAGGAGAATCGGCAAAGGACAAAATGGCGCAAGCTTCGGTTGCGGTTTTGAAACGGAACCTATCGGCGATGTTGGCCGGAACGGTTGAGGTAAAGGAACAGGACGAGGCGCTGGCGACTTATACTCGGAAACTGAAGAAAGAGGATGGCGTAATCGATTTCTCCGTGCCTGCAAAAGCTCTTGCTGATCGGATCAATGCACTGATGCCGTGGCCGGGAACATTTCTCGTGATGAACGATCAACCGATTAAAATCGGATCGGCTGACTCGATTGACGAAACCGCCGATGCTGAGCCTGGCACAATTTTGGACTGTTCCGAGCAAGGTTTGCGCGTGGCGACGGCGAAAGGGACTTTGCGATTGCTTTCGTTGCAGAGACCGGGTGGACGGCTTTTGCAGGCGGAAGAGTTTTTACGCGGATTTCCGATCGAAATTGGAACAATTTTAGAATCAGAATCGATGGCCCCGCTCGTTTCGAAAGAGCCGTTTCCCTATCGAAGGCGGGGATGATGCGTCACCCATACTTCGAGCAAAACCGAATTCATTTAGTCAAAGTTCAAAAAACTGAAATCACTTATTTTGGGTGATCGAATCCTCACTCTTCAGATCTTTTTCAACTGGTCTAAGGTTTTGGTGAATAATGGAGGTTAGTTCACCATCATTTTCCGATCAGCCCTAAAAAAGAATGGTAGCCGAGTGGTGGGGGATGTCGGCTCGCTCTGAAGAGCTTGTAGTCGAAAAAATCGATCGGGCGTGTGATCTCTTCTTTTAAGAAAAGAGCTTGGGAAACGGAGCTGTTCGAATCTCGTTTTTCCCGAAATCTTTGCCGACCTTATTATTAGCTGAACTTCTTGACTTAGATCAATGGGATTAGCCCTATTAATATTGTAAGGTCTTATTCAGGTAATTTCAGCCGACGGTGAAATTATCTTAACCTCCTCAAAATGGAGATGTAAAATGAAGACCGAGTATAGAAAAACCTTCCGCTTCCGGATTCCGCGGTTCGCCGTTTTTGCCGGAGCAGTTGCCTTGGCGGTGTCTTGGGCAACTTCTGCACATGCGTGTGATTCGTGCAATTACACCTTTCAGAATGAGATCCTGAAAGGTCGTGCGAACACTCTCGCTGGCAAAGATATGCTTGCTGCGATGGAGAAACAGGCCGACTTGCCCCTTGATGGAATTTCGACGGTTGTCTACGGAAAACCGGATGAGATGCGCAGAAAGCTGGCCGGTGAAGAGGCCTGGTCGACAAAGCACGAGAAGCAGCCGCTTTACAACGACGATGATTTCATCGATATCATCGAACGGGATTACAGCCTCGAAGTGAGACCTACGAGCTATGTTCCGCAGGATTCGGTTCCCGACAAAAAGTTCACGATCGAACTTGGGGAAGGGAATGTCTACATGGGGAACGGGGTCGTTTATTCCGGTTTTCATATCAACGGAAAAATTCCCGGTCCGACCATGGTCATGGACGAGGGCGATATTGTCGAAATGACAGTCGTCAATAACGGAACCGTTCCGCACGGAGCTTCGATTCACGCCGCTTACACGCAGACTTCGAAGTATGTCGGAAAAGTTATGCCGGGTGAGAGCAAGAAAATCGTTTTCCGTGCGACCCATCCGGGTGTCTTCATGTATCACTGCGCTCCCGGAGGACATGCGATCCCGATGCACGTGATCTTCGGACAATACGGCATGATGGTCGTGAGACCGAAAAAGCAGAAATACAAGCTGGAGGAAATGCTTGGCCACGGACCTGATGCGGAAATCTATCTGGTTCAGCATGAGTGGTATGCCAGCGGTAAAGATGGTGTCGACGGGAACGCCCTTTACACAACGTTCAACGGAAAACTCTTCCGCTATATCGAAGATCCGATCAAGGTAAAACCAGGCGATTACGTCCGGATTCACTTCCTGAACGCTGGTCCCAATCTTCTCTCGACCTTCCACATTGTCGGGATTTTGTGGGACTACGTTTACTGGCAGGGACATCCGGAGGCAGTAAAAGCGGGTGGTCAAAGCATCACTGCCGGACCTGCTGACTCGTGGACGATCGAGTTTCGGGTTCCACCAGATGAAGGTGCCTATCTGATGCTCTCTCACGCAGTCGGTGCGACCAGTAAAGGAGCGATCGGAATTCTCGCGGCAGACCGCACAGCCGAAACTCCGATTGTCGTAATGGCTGACGGTCCTGAGCATACCGAAGCAGAAATGGCGGAAATCACCGACCAGGCGGTTCGGATCGTCTCTCCTTTCAAAATCGGAACACCTGATGTCGATCCGGTTTCCGTTCACGGAAAAGATGAGAAAGAGGTCATCGTGCGGATTGCCGGTAATTCCTTCTATCCAAAAACGGTGCAGATTACGCCGGGAACGACTGTCACCTGGATCAATGATGACGTCTTCGCCTACATGGCGGGTGAGTTCGCAGGGATTCACAATGCAGTCGGCACAAGCGGACCAGAATCGTTTGTCTCACCGCTCCTGGCTCATGCAGAACAGTTCAGCTTCACCTTCGAGAAAGAGGGCGAATATGACTACATCTGCACGCCG
>DATGSL010000178.1:0-13740 GCA_035302665.1 Opitutales bacterium
CCGCCGAAATCCGAACCGCCGAGATCGACGGCTCGAATCCCCGCACCGTCGTCGCCGGTCTCGCCCGTCCCATCGGTATCGATTTCGATCCCGTCGCCGGCGTCATGTATTGGGCCGAAGACGCAAACTCTGCAATCGGAGCCGGAAAGATCATGGCCGCCAATATCGACGGCACGGATGTCAGGGAACTCCTCATCGAACGCACCACCCCGCAATTCCTCCGTTATAACCCGAAAGATGGCCGACTCTATTGGGCGGAATACAGTACCGGCTTGTATTCGATGGCCACAGACGGAACTGACCTGCGGCACCTGATCGACATCGCGGCAGGAAGCACCGCCGGAGTCTCGCTCGATCTGGAAAACGACATCGTTTACGTCGGTTCCGCTGCCGGTCAACTCTACCAATACGAGATCGGCACGACCTATCCGAGCACTCCCGCGCCGCTGACCACCCTCGCGAGCGCCACCTACGGCATCGCCTACGACGACAGCAAGAATCGCATCTGGGCGACCAGCTTTAGCGGGAACTATCTCTATTACAAAGATCTCGTCGCCCTCGACTCAATCGACCAAATCACCGGCCTCGACGCGCCGCTCGGCATCGCTCTCACTGAAGATAACAGCCAACTCGTTTGGGTCGAGCGCACCAGCGGAGATGTCCGTATCGCCAGCACCGGCGAGACGACTTTTACGACGCTCGTCACCGGCGAAGACAGCCCGTTCGGCATCATGGTTCGTCCATCAGCACCGACTCAAACCGACTTCGCCTCCTGGATCGCCACCTTCGACCTTGCCGAAGGCGACATCGGTGCGACTGACGATCCCGACGGCGACGGCATCAGCAACCTCCTCGAATTCGCGCTAAACCTCGATCCCACCGCCGCCAGCCGCGACGGCCTCCCGCAGCCGCAAACCATCACTGAGAGCGGCAATGATTACCTCGTTCTGGAAATTAACAAAAACACGCAGGCAGTCTCCATCGATCTAGTTGTCGAATCCTCCGGCGACCTCCAAACTTGGAACTCCGGCGACGGCCACACTGTTATCCTTGAAGAGACCGAAAGCATCCTGCGCGTGCGAGATGCCCTTCCGATCGACAGCAACGCCCGGCGATTCCTCCGCCTCCGAGCAGTGGAACAATAATCGATAACCGCGAATTCCCCGCGTCGCATCTATCGACGCGGGGGACTCGCCTACCAGTAAAAAGCGGCAGCGCGCTTCCAGCCGCTGTTCCCCATACCAAGCTTCACGCCTCGCAACCGCCCTTTTTTAGTTAAACTCAATAACCCAAACAAATCCTTTCACCCGTTATGACCCAAAAGCAAATTTCCAAACGCGCATTCACCCTCATCGAACTGCTCACAGTCATCGCGATCATCGGAATCCTCGCCGCGATACTTATCCCTGTCGTCGGCGCTGTTCGGGAGAGAGTGCGATCCGCCCATTGCCAGTCCAACCTCCGCCAACTGCACACCGCCACGATGCTCTACGCACAGGACAACAACGAACTGTTTCCCCAAGATGGGACCGACCTCGGGACCTGGACGCAACGAATTGGCGTGTACATGGACATCCCGGACCTTCAGGCCAGCGGCGGCAGCGAGATGTTCCAATGCCCCTCCCGCACCGACGACACCACGAACTGGCAATCTTGGCAATCGCACTACGGGATCAACTACATTCTCTCCGGCCCCTGGTATTCCGCCTGGCTCTACGGCGAAGGCATGCGGGTAACAAATGTAGAACTCCCAACCCGGGTCATGCTCTATCAAGATAATTCTCACCGCAACCGCGCCGCCATGCCCTGGGCCACGAACGGCAACGCCGAGCGCGTAGCGGACACGTTCGTTCATGGCGAGCGGACCAACATGGTCTTCGTCGACGGCCACATCGGCCAAATGACAAAAGAGGAATACCCCCTCACCTCCCAGCGCGCCGACATCGAAAACGCCCTGATGCCCTTCGGCTATCGGGTGCCGTAAACGGCCAAAACTACGCCCGACAGTAAGAGCGAGGCCTTCAGGCCCCCAAAAGAGCACACTTCCACTTTTTGGAATCACAGGCACCCACACCCCGTTGAATGGTTAACTTCCAAACCGAGATCCTCAAAAAGCGATTCGTGAGAGCCGAACTTCGCTTGCGAGCATTATCGGCCTGAGCCCTTCGTCCTAATCACAAAAACAGATCAGGACACACTCCATTAATGTTTGCTGCTATCAGGCGCGAACTTGAAGTCGCCCGGCAGCTTTTGGCCGCTGGTGCGGAAAATTTATCGAAGATGAGGATGGTAGAACCGTGTTTTCAAGGGCTGAAGAACACGATGAGGAAGCGATGCTTGAGATGGTGAAGAGCCGTGGATTGAGCCAATCGGGAGATTGGCGTTCCCGGGATCGCCAGTCTCCCGACTGGCTCTTCTTATCGCCGTAAAAACGTATTTGAAGTGGATCGCGCGCGACAACGTCGCACTCGGACGGGTGCACCGGTGGCGGGCATGTTTATTTGCAGTCAAAATCGGTTCAACAAGTTCGCGGGAGAGCGCGGGAACGTTTTTCAGGTCGGTACAAATCATGGGTGTTGGGAAAGCCGGAAGGAATCAAATCTAGAGTTTAAATGTTGTCGGCCGATGTGTCCTTTGAGTCGCATGAGTCGTCTAGAATATCCCGGTGGAGGTATCATGTAGTTCCACAGCGGAAATTACCGGCGGGATCTTTTCGTGCTCGGCCGAAGTGGGGAGGCTGAGGGTGTGACCAGAAGTGCGGGGTAAAAAAAGTTGAAATTCGATGCATTTTAAGATGCACAAGCGTTCAGTAGTCTGCAATAGACTTGGAATGACTTCATCAAATCGAAGAGAAATTAAGCGCCGGGCGCAGGAAGTGGTACGCCGTCTTGAGCAAAATCCAAAGATGCTGGAACGCATCGAGTCGATCATTCATCTGTCGGCTTCGGACGAATTGAAAACGCTGGACGAGATCGAGAGCGTATTGATCGACGAGGTCCGAAAACTCGGTGGCGAAACACTGGAAAGCTGGGCGTCGCGTCGCGAGGAGCAATTGGCGGCGCAGTTGCGGCGGGAGAACGGGAAGGTTCATTTGCGCGAAAAAAAAGCCTACATTTCTACACCACCTTCGGAGAAGTCGAAGTAGAGGAACGTCTGTCGCGGATGCCAGGGCGCAGCCACGTGTGGTTGCTGCCCGAGGCGATCGGCGTACGCTGCCGCGGACTCTCCAGCAAGCTTCAGGCTGCGCTGTATGACTTTGGAATCGAGGATTCCTTCCGATTGGCTGCCTATCGCCTCAACGTGCATTACGGTTTTGGGCTGTCCCCAGAGCGGATCCGTTTGACGACTCTCGAAGCGGCGAAAAAACATGCCGAAACTCTGGACAGTCGCGAACCGGTGCGAACGCTTCCTGCAACGGGGGCCGAAGCGATAGCCGCTCAGTGCGACGGAACGATGGTTTGATTAGTTACGACCGGCTCCGGTGGCGATAAGAGAAAGCGCCGAGAGCTTGAGTGGAAGGAGGCGCGGCTTTGCGCCGCGGTGGCCCAAGGGAGCGCAACGATTTTTTATGAAGGTTTGATCGGCGATGTGCATGAAACAGGCGAGGTGGTCTCAGGCCGTTTACGCCGCCGGTTGGGGCGTGCATACCTACATTCAACCGATGGGCGACGGAGCGGTCTGGATCGAAGAGCAGGCGAGCAGCTGTTTTCCCGGCAGCGTTTTCCTTTTGGACCTCTACCATGTGTGCGACTATCTCGATGCTGCAGCCCCGGCTTGCACCCGAAAGGAAAATCCGAAACGTTGGCTTCAGCGACAGAAAAACAAGCTTCTGAAAGGCAAAAAAAGAACAAGTGATCCACGAGCTGGCCGCCAAACGCGAAGCGACTCACGTGCCGGATGAACTTGCTCCGATACGGGCGGCCCACCGTTACCTAACCACTCGCCAGCAACAGCTTGATTATCCAGAAGCTTTGAGAAGAAACCTGCCCGTTGGCACCGGTATGATTGAAAGCGCCCATAAACAAGTCATCCAGAAGCGACTCAAAGGATCCGGCATAGCATGGTTGCGTGGCAACGCCGATGCTCTCATAAAAGCCAGAGCCCAGCGCGCCACGGAAATCCAAAATCCAAAATGCCAAAAAAAGGCCGCCTGATGCCCCGCGCTTCTGGTCACACCCGGAGGCTGACCCCTTCGCTTTTTCTCTTGACCCACTCATCAAAAGCGCCTGAAATCCCTCTCAAGGGTGGGGGCTTACTACGACCCTGAGTGATTGGCTTTGAAGTGATTCGTGATACGTTACCCCAAGAAACTCTAATACACTCCAATGATCAGAACGCAGATAGCTAACTGTGCCGCTTTATTCTTAGTTCTCGCAACTGTGGGATGTGGGGGGGATCCCGAAAAACGCAAGGAGTTGGCTGCCGCGAATGATCGGATTCAGATGCAGCTTCGCAATATTGAGACACTGGAAAAGGATAACGAGCGCCTGCGCCAGAATTTTACGAACCTATCCGAGTCTCTGAAGAAGACATATGAGGAGGAGAAAGGTACAATTCAAGAGGCTAATCGCCAAAGACTTGCAGTTCTTGAGAGTGAGGTTGCCGAGCTTAGAATGCAACTGAGCGTTTCCGAGAGGCAGAGGCTTGCCCTCCAAGAAGCCGTTGATCAGCCAGATCGTTTGAAGGTTCTTCAAGACAACAATTTTGCGATGGAACGGGTTGTTTGGATTGTTACCATTTTCCTCTGCATTATTTCTGCTGTGGTTCTTGGTCTGAAGTACCTTGGCCTGCGCCGTAGTCGCCGCGAGAACATAGTCAGACTGGTATCAGAACTATCACATAACCCGGAACTTAATGAATAAGGCTGATAAAGTATCCGGGCTGATTGGAATAGTTGGGTTTGTAGCCGGTCTCTTGGTCTGCTTCATGTTTTTCGTTTGGCCGCAGCAAAGCATCTTGATGAAAAAAGACAAGCTGCTCAATGAATTATATGAGTTCAATCGCCAAGAACAGCAACGATTAGCTGAACTGCGCGACGTGTCCGAGTCTCAACTGAAGCGGTGGTCAGCATAAACGAGGACGCGAATCGTAGGTATCAAGAGATTTTCAATACACTTCAAAACCAGGAGCGGAACTACTCTAATCCTGGGTTGTATTGGACTACTCTTCTACTCGTCTTGGTCTTCGCCTTGATGGGTTTGTATTTCTGGCTGAATCGGAAAGAGGATGTCAAGGATATTGCAACTCTAGAAAACTTCGAGATTTTCATCGATCAGTATCTAAAGCGCCTTGATATTATCAATAACAAACGATTGATAGCGAACGACCAAAAGACAATTCAGGTCGAAGCTGAGGAGGATGAGCCTGAAGGCCCCAACTCCAAGGCATAGGAACAAGGCGTCACTGCGAGTTCAAGCATCATGATATGAACCGAAGACATGGTGACACATGAAGGTGCATTATGCCTTCGAAAGAAGTGTAGTATGTGGACGATAGATTCTAGTTTGTTCTGGCCGAGAGTGATTTGTCCCCCATGAAACGAAGCATTGGTTGATTTTAAATCATCAATCGGGAGTTTTAAAATTTTTCCAGGTTACGATTCTGCGTCACGAGATCGGTTCCAGGCACTTACGATTGCTTTGATCGATGCCATTTCGATATTCGTATCGATGCCGGCTCCGTAGGTGAGGCGGCCGTCCTCCGTTTTGATTTCAATGTAGGAAACCGCCTGGGAATCGGCGCCTTTTCCGAGCGAATGTTCAGAATAGGACTGAACCTCAAATGGAGGGATTTTTTCTCGGGTCAAGGCATCGACGAAAGCTGCGATCGGGCCATTGCCGCGGCCGCGAAGTTCTTTTTCCTGGCCGTTGAGCGTGATGCGGGCGTCGCAGTTGACGATTTGTCCGTTTTCCGTTTCGCGGCGTGCATGAAAATCCTGGACCGAGAGAGGCGTGTCGCGATCGATGTATTCGGCGACGAAGGCATCGTAGACTTCAGGCAACGTGATTTCTTTTCCGCTGCGATCGGCGACTTCGTTGATGATTTTGCCGAAGTCTTTCTGCATTTCCCGCGGGAGCTGAAAGCCGTACTCCTTTTCCATGATGTAGGCGATGCCGCCTTTGCCTGATTGACTGTTGATGCGGATCAAGGCCCGGTAATTCCGTCCGATATCCTGAGGATCGATCGGGATGTAAAGAACTTCCCACGGCGCATCAGGTTTCTGCACGGCCCACGATTTTTTAATCGCATCCTGGTGGGATCCGCTGAAGGCGGTGAAAACGAGATCGCCTGCATACGGTTGGCGGGCGGGGACTTCCATGTGGGTGCACCGTTCGTAAACTTCGCGAATCGCGTTGATATTGCTGAAGTCGAGTTTCGGATCGATTCCGTGCGTGTAGAGATTCAGCGCGACGATCACGATATCGAGATTTCCGGTGCGTTCGCCATTTCCGAAGAGCGTTCCTTCGACACGGTCGGCGCCGGCGAGCATCGCGAGTTCCGTTGCGGCGACACCGGTGCCGCGATCATTGTGCGTGTGGACGGAGACGATTGTTTTTTCGCGGCGTGTCAAATGCCGACACATCCACTCGATCTGGTCGGCGTGAACATTTGGCATTGCGTATTCGACTGTTGCCGGGAGGTTGAGGATAATTTTTTTGTCCTCTGTCGGCTGCCAGACGTCGGTGACTGCCTCGCAGATTTCGAGTGCAAAATCGAGTTCAGTGCTGGTAAAACTTTCGGGGGAATACTGGAGTCGCAGGTCCATTCCCGCTTCGATGTGCGGCTGGGCTTTCTCTTTAAGAAAAGCGACGGCATCGGTCGCCATTTTGATGATATCCGGTTTTTCGAGGCCGAAAACATGTTTCCGTTGTGCGGGGGAAGTGGAGTTGTAGAGGTGGAAAATGATTTTTTTGGCGCCGTCGAGGGCTTCGAGGGAGCGGACGATCAGATCTTCGCGGCATTGGCAAAGGATCTGGATGGAAACATCTTCGGGGATCCGGTTTTCTTCGATCAGGCGGCGGCAAAAATCGAATTCGATTTGCGAGGCGGAGGGAAAACCGACTTCAATTTCCTTGAAGCCGATGTCGACCAACATTTCGAAAAACTCGAGTTTCTCTTCGACGCTCATCGGGACGGCGAGAGCTTGGTTGCCGTCGCGGAGGTCGACGCTGCACCAGCTCGGGGCTGATTCGATTGTGCGCGACGGCCATTGCCGGTTAGGCAAGTCGACTGGAGGAAAAGGGCGATATTTTGTAATTGGTGATTTTTGCATGCGATCTTTTGGTTGGAATAGTGCGGAAAAGAGCGCGAGTCATGCAGAAAATCCCAATTTTATCCCGACGTCTTCGTCGTAAACGACCTGCACGATCGCGCTGTTAGCCTTTTAGGCTAGCGCGATTAGTAGGAGCGAAGCTCCGAGCAGGTTGGGCAGCAGATTTGCCATAGATTGAAAACGTAGCTCAGCCTCAACCGGTGTCAAGACTCGAGGGTATTGAAAATTCATCCTTCGGAGGTGGCGCAATCGGCGCAGCGACCGAAGATCACGAGGTCGTAGCCGTGGTATTCAAAATCTTCGGGTAGGGTCGGTGTCGGCGGCTCTTCGGATTCGGGCAAGTCGAAGACTTTTTGGCATCCGGTGCAGACGAAATGCGAATGGACATCCTCGGTTGGCAGTTCGTAGCGCGGCGGATGTCCTGGAAAATCGACACCGACCAATTCGCGGGTTTCGACCATTCGGCGGATCGATCGGTAAACGGTTGAAATTCCGAGGGTGCGAATCTGCTTCCGGGCGAGCTGGTGGATTTCTTCGGCGGTCAGTGGGCGGCTTTCCGCTTTGAGGACAGTGCGGATAGCGGTTCGCTGACGGGTCTGGTTTCTCATGGCAGATCGATTATTCGAGATATTCCCGGCTGCCGCGTGGCGTTATTCGGCCGATCCGGGCCGAAGGCAGACGGAGATCCATTTCGCCTTTGTATGGAGGAAGAGCCTCGACATGTCCATCTGCAAAGACGAAGAGCGCTTTGGTGCCGTTGCCGAAACGAAAATCGATCGATCGGTTGACATCGTCGATCAGGTAAAATTCTTCGATCATCGGATTTGAAGGTGATGCTGGAGCTTGGAAGGTGTTGACCTGGGCGCACGTTCCAAAAATCAGAACCCGCGAGGGGAGTGAAAGGTCTTCGAGAGTTTTTCCTGTATGGATGGCGACCCCATCGCCGCGGTAGATCGGTCCGAGAAGGACATTGTAACCGTATCCCCAGCTGGCACCGCGGAATTTTGGTTTCCACAAAGCGTTATTGTAATCGAAACCGGGGCAGATCTCGATGCCGCCGACCTGTTCGATATACGGATAGATCGGAGCTTCGGTCTGATCGAGTTCGCGGGAGCCTTCGCCGCTTGGTCCGCCGGAGCGTTCGAGTCCGAAATACCAGAGCGTGCCCTCTTCGGTTTCCTGTCGGTACGGGAAAAAGCGATCGTCGTGTTCGGTTAGATAAAGATGGGTTGCCAGACCGAGTTGACGGAGGTTGCTGGACGATTTCGCCATTTTTGCCGAATTCATCGCGGCTGGGAGAACATACGTTACCACGATGCTGAAAAGCATGCCGATGATCGCAACGGCAGTCAAAAGTTCGGTCAGGGTAAAACCCCGGCACCTTCTCAAGAGGAGGATGCCGGGGAAGGGAAAACCGGATCGTTTTCGACAGTAGTTTAATCGTAACTCCGGCACTTAAACATCGATTGTTGGGTCGTTAATGAATCGGAACTGATGGCTGAAGGCAGACGATTCGGATTCGATCGTTTCAGCGGCGTCTCCGGAAGCAGAGAGCGCCGATTGCGAAAAGGCCTCCGACAAGGGCCCAGGTCGATGGCTCGGGGATTACGGCAACTTCGCCAAGAGCGAAATAGGCCGGCGTGTTGGAGCCGTAAACGCTGGTATCCGAGGATTCCAAGTCAAAGGTGAGATAGCGCGTCTGGCTTCCAAAACTGCTCAGATCGACCCACTCCCATTCGTCGACGATGTAGTTGAGTGAATTATCGCTGAAGCGGTAATCGGCGAGGAAAAAATCGATGGAACCGGTCTGGTTTTCGTTTGCATCGAGGCCGGTGATTGTCAGTCGGAAGAAATCAGGATCATCGCCGTTGGCACCGCCAAATTTTTTGGCGAAGTCGTCCCCATCGCGCATTGAGTAATAGGCATAAGCGGTATTGGTCACTTGGATTCCGGAAAGAGCGGTGTTGTTGCCGAGGTCGATCCGCGGAATTGCGGGAGTGTAGGTATCGTAATAACCGACTGCGTAAATTTCGTTTGTTCCAAAGCCGGAACCGGTGATCGCGGCATATTGGTTTCCCCAGCCCGCTGTTGCCGAATCGGTGATGTTGGAATAGGCCCAGCCTCCCCAGGTGCCGTATTCGGAATCAAAATGATTATTGAATTGGGCGCCGTTTGAGGAAAACTGACCGGCTTCATCGGCACCGTTATAAAACGATTCCGGACTCAGCGAAAGGTCGCTGAAATCGATGATCTGTTGCCCGGACGCCGCTAATGGCGCGGAAGCAACAAGTAGGGCGGCAAAGGCCGATTTCGAGAAAGAGGTTATAAATTCCATTACGAAATCAGCTTCGACCTGCTTCGACGTGAAAGCAACTGTTTTCGCGAATCGAGACCCAATCTCATTTGGTAATGTCGGATTTTCCTGGTGCCTCTCTTTTTTGGCGGCTGCAAATCGGTGCGGGAGGATTTGCAACTTTTCCAAGTCGTTGGTACACTCGATCCCGCTTATGAGATACAAATGGTTTCCGTGGAGGTTCATCGTTAAAAAACTTGCCCGCCGCCACGGTTTTCTCGATCCGTTCTCCTTGCTTGCGCAGATGCGTCGGTTTTCGCAGCCCTCGGAGGTCGGCGAGCCGGTGGAGCTGCTTCGCGCCGGAGTGGTTTTTCATGCGCGGGGACTTCTGAACGTTCGAGCGATTCAGCACAATCTCGATTGGGTTTGGCCGTATTGGGTCGAACGGCAATTCGATCCGCATGATGAGTCCTTCGTTCCGCGGGCTTTTTCGTTCAGCCATATCAATCTCACCCATCGCGATTGGACGGCGGTCGGATTGCCCGATTGTCCGGTTTTGCCGATTGTCGATCCCCGCGGATTGGTGACGCCGTTTTACGATGGTTGGTCGATCGATTCATGGATTGCGACCGAGAAGGAACTTATTTTGGTGCCGTCGAAATTGCGCGAGGGAAATCAGGAGCTGGAGTTGGAGCCGAATCTTCGGGTGGTGACCGATAATGAACGAAACGGCCATCGTCTTCGGGCGGAAACCGAACTTGTTTGGGAGGAGAGCGGTCCAGTTTGTCGGATTCATTTTCAAGCGCAGGTGAAGGCGGAGGGGAAAAAGTATCTCGTGGTGGCGATCCGTCCTTACAATCCGGAAGGGGTGAATTTCATTCACGAGATTTCTCATTCGGCCGATCGGCGCCGGATTTTGGTCAATGAGAAACAGGAGGTTCGGCTCAATTATCCGGCCGACCGGATCTCTTTTTCGAGTTATGCGGAAGGCGATATCTCGAATCATCTTTTTGAGAATCCAGAGACAAAAAGCGTTTCGTGCAATGTTGGGATGGCGACGGCCGCGGCGATTTTTTCGATCGATTCGAACGGCTCGGTAGAGGTTTCGGTTTCTGTTCCTTTGTCGGGAGATGAGGAAATGAAACGGGCGGCGGTGATTCCGTTGCAAAAGGTTCCGTCTTGGAAAGAGGTGATTGAGCCGCTCGCCCGGCTTCGGGTGCCCGATAAGCGAATCGAGTTTTTGTATGATTCGGCGGTTCGGACAATGGTTCTTCATTCTCCCAAAGATGTTTTTCCGGGACCGTACACCTATAAGCGGTTCTGGTTCCGCGATGCGGCTTTTTTGATTCATGCACTTCTTGTTTGCGGGATGAATAAGAGAGCTGAGCGCGCGCTCGATCAGTTTGCCGCCCGGCAGACGACGGCTGGCTATTTCCGGTCGCAGGAAGGTGAATGGGATTCCAACGGCGAGGCGATCTGGATTTTTTGGCGATATTGCAAAATGACGGGAAATCGTCCGAAACCGGAGTGGTTGCGCGCGATTCGTGCCGGAGCAAAGTGGATCGGTCGCAAGAGGGAACCATCGGGGACGGGCAAACCGCACGCTGGATTGCTTCCGGCCGGATTCAGTGCCGAGCATCTTGGTCCGAACGATTATTATTTCTGGGATGATTTTTGGGGTGTGGCCGGATTGCGGGCGGCTGCGGAACTGATTGAAGCGGAAGATCGGGAGGAGGCGGCGACATTTCGTGAAGAGGCCGACGATTTTATGCGGGCGATTGAGAAAGCGATTTCCGGAACGAGATCGTATGCCAATCGCGGTTCGATTCCGGCCTCACCGTATCGGCGGATGGATGCCGGTGCGATCGGCTCGGTGGTTGTCGATTATCCTCTTCAGCTTTGGGAACCGGGCGATTCGCGGGCGATGGCGACGGCCGATTTTCTTCAAAAAAACTGTTTTGTGCACGGAGCCTTTTTTCAGGATATGATTCATTCGGGACTGAATGCGTATCTAACGGTTCACTTGGCTCAGGTTTTTCTGCGCGGTGGGGATTCGGAGCGTGCGCTTGAGCTGATGCGGGCTGTGGCGGCGATTGCCTCGCCGACCGGACAATGGCCGGAAGCGATTCATCCGCGAACGAACGGTGGTTGTATGGGCGATGGCCAGCATGCGTGGGCGGCGGCCGACTGGATTTTGTTGATTCGCAATTTTTTCGTTCGCGAAGAAAAAGAGGAAATTGTTCTCGGTTCCGGAATTGCCGAGGAATGGCTCGTTGCGGGAGAACCTCTTTTGTTTGGGCCAACTCCGACTGCTTTTGGCGAAGTGACGGTTCAGTTTCAAAAAAAGGGGGAGGAAGTCGAAGCTTCGTGGGAGGGAAACTGGCGAGAGGAGGACTTCCGGATTCGGATCGCTGTTCCCGGTTTTCGGGAGGAGATCGTTTCGCGGGACGGACAGCGGATGGTTCTCATTCCTGAAAAAGGGAAACCTTAGAAAGGAGCTAACGGTTGCTTGAACGGATGGAATCGTGGGCGCGGCGGCTGCGAAGGCGGATCAGCCGGAACGAATTGTCGCTGAAGCTCCTCCGGTTGAAATCCGAGGAAGGAAATGCGACCGAACCTGGTTTATTGATCATTCAGATCGACGCACTTTCGCGGCGACAGTTGGAGCGAGCGATGGCGCATCAACGGATGCCTTTTTTGCGGACCTTGATGAGGCGCGACAACTACGGACTTTTTACGCATTATAGCGGCCAGCCGTCGAGCACGCCGGTGGTCCAGGGGGAACTTTTTTACGGAGTGAAAAGCGCGGTGCCCGCCTTCAGCTTTTACGATCGGAAGCGACGGGAGGTGGTTCGGATGTATGTTCCTCAGGCGGGAGAACGGGTTGAGGAGGGTTTGAAGAAGCTAGGGGAGCCACTTTTGAAAGGAGGAAGTGCGTATTCGAATGTTTATCAAGGTGGCGCAGCGGAGAGTCATTTTTGTGTTCCCGATCTCGGTTGGGGAGCGGCTAAAAAACCACCTTCAAAACTTCGGTTTCTGGCGATTCTCGCGCTGAATGCCAGCGGGTTTTTGCGCGTGCTCGGACTTATTGTTGTCGAATTTTTCCTCGCGTGGGTCGATTTTTTTCGGGGAATCCGGAGAGGAGAGAGTTTCTGGCAGGAGTTAAAATTCGTTCCGACCCGCGTCGGGGTCAGTATTATGTTGCGGGAATTTATCGTTGCCGGAGCCTCGGTCGATCTGGCGCGCGGACTTCCGGTCGTTCATCTGAATTTTCTTGGTTACGATGAACAGGCTCACCGGCGCGGCCCGACCTCGGCTTTCGCGCATTGGACTCTGCTCGGAATTGATGGTGCTATCCGGCGACTTTACAGTGCGGCGGCGCGTTCGCACACTCGGGATTATTCGGTCTGGATCTATTCCGATCATGGTCAGGAGGAGAGTGTCGGTTTTGAGCAGGAGGTCGGGGCAACGCTTCGTGAAGTGATGGATGAAGTCTTCCTAGGTCGGGAAACTTTTTCGTGGCAGCGACAAGCGGAGGTTCAACGTTTCAACGCGGAGCAGAATCATTGGGCGGGGCTGAGAAAACGAAAGATATCGAAAATCGTTGAGCCCGATTTTCCGAAAGTATCGCAGGAGGATCGGATCGTCATAACCGCAATGGGACCGGTCGGACATGTTTATGACCTTGATGATGATGGATGGGACAAGCGGTTGCGGGCCGAAGAGATGGTCAAGCGGGGAATTCCGCTGGTTCTTTATAAAAACGCGGAGGGTGAAGTTGAGGCGGTAAATGCCGAAGGACATTTCGTTTTGCCGCGGGATGCAAAGGCTCTTTTCGGGCAGAGACATCCGGCGTGGGAAGATGTTGGAACTGATCTGGCGCGAGTGGCGAATCATCCGCAGGCGGGAGATTTTGTGATATCGGGCTGGAGGCGTGCGCGGCGGATGGTTAGTTTTGCCGATGAAAATGGATCGCATGGAGGTCCGGGACGGGAAGAGGTGAGCGGTTTTTTGCTCCTTCCTCCGGGAACCGCTATCGAGTCGTCATCGCGGACCGATTATTTCCGGCCGCGCGATCTGCGCCGGGCTGTTTTTCATTATCTGAATCGGCGGCCGTTGCCCGATTATTTTTCGACCTTGGCTGGAAGGCGTCCGGCCGACAATTTGCGGGTTG
>DATGSL010000179.1:0-4850 GCA_035302665.1 Opitutales bacterium
TCGACCGGCTCGAACTTAGAGTGATGTTCTAAAACAATCTCTTGTCCTATTTCCTTCGACAAATCAGCGAAAACCGATCGAAACACGTCGGCGTTCTGCTGAATAATACTGGTAAACGGAATCACAAAAATCACACGACGATGTCCGTTTTTGCGCGCATGCTTAAGAGCAAAAAGCAGCGATGAAAGGGTCTTCCCGCCTCCGGTCGGAACTGTGAGTGAGAAGAAGCCTGGCGGTTCTCCTGATGCGGCCGCACAAGCTTGGCGAACTTCCTCCCGCTTTTGGTTGACCGAAGTCGACTCGCTTTGGCTAAAACGCGTTTCAAAATAGTTTTCGAGAGCCTCGATCATTCGATCCAGCAGATCTGGTGGCCAAACCGAGCGTCTGGCAGATTGGGGCGGATTCATGAACGCCTCCGTCGCGAGAAAATCGGCATCGACCAGGCACGAGTAAAAGTATCGCACCATGAAAGCCAGATCCGTGCTGGTGGCATCGGTCCGGCTAAGCGGAGGCATCGGTATTGGCAACGAAAGCGGAACGCCGGCAGCTTCTGCCGCCTCCCGCCAGTCTGCAATTTCCCTATGCACAAGACGTTCGTTGAAAAGGGTCGTTCCACAAGCGAGCCCCGCGTGATGTCCTGCAATCACATAGGCCAGTAACTCTCCGAACGGCTTGAGCTCATTCGCGAATTTCGCACCTGCTGTCGAATGATCCATGCGTCCGACAGAGTCGCTAATATGGATGTCCATCTTCGCAGCCAAATATCGCTGCCACTCCGGCGCGAACTTCCCCAGATCATGCCACAGTCCAGCAAGATACCCCCAATCGCGAGCTGCAGCTGCCTCTGCCGAGCCGGGCGGAAACATCTCACAAGCAAACTTCGCACTCCAGTAAGCGACCTTGTTCAGATGTCCATGATCTCGATCCAACCGTCGACATTTTTCGCAATTCTGCTGTTGGCACTGATCGACCCCATCTCCGAAAGGAGTAAAGAGAGGTTCCCACTCAGATTCCGGGGCCGGCCTACCATCTTCATATTTAAAAGTGTGGGCGTAAACGGACATTTAAGAAAGAAATGTAAATTCTACGTAAACAGCAGCCAGGAGACCTGACAATCTTAATACAGAATCTACTCTAGCATCCGGGTCGGACATTTACGGGGTCACCCTCAAAAATATTTTGAGGAATTCGGGAAAAGTTAGCTTGCAGCAAAAAAAGCCCCGGAGCTTTCTCCGGGGCTTCACATACAGGGGGCCGGGAATTGTGCAATTTCCCGCCCAAAAGCGTTGTCGGGCAAAAAAGCTGGCCTACAGCCGTTCACTTCCGACGACGTAGCGAAAGCCGATTGTCGGTTCGCGCTGGTCGTGATCGATCGTCTGGAAGAGGTTTTGCTCAGGAAACTCATCCGCAAAGCTTGCTCCAGCCGTCAACAGGGTGCCTTTGTCATCTTCGCAGATCCAGGAACGAAGATTTCCGACCAAATGAAAGAAGCCGTGTGCGTTCGGTGTCCCGGCTTTGACAGGATGACTCATTCCGCCGCTATTTTCCTTGTGCCAGCTAAGAGGTGCATAAGTTTGCGGATTCCATTCTCCAAGCGCTGCTTCAAAGTGAATTTGAGCCGGCAGTTGGACCGGACGCGCAAGGATCCACGAGGCGCGCGTGCAAAATTGCTCCGCCTGTTCCCGTGTCACCGAATCGACCGGCAGATCTTCGCCTCGATTTCGGCTCGGATTCGTGTTCATAATGCGCGAAAAAACTTTTTGCGAAACGAGCGAACTCGTCATCTGCCATTCCTCTTGACCGGGCAACGGCAGCAATTCCGCCCGCAAAAGTCTCTGCAAGTCCGGAAGCGCGTTCAGCTCGCGGGAGAGATAATTTACTTCGGCTTGAATCTCGTACGAGGCATAGGTGCTTCTCGGAAAACGTTCGGCAATCTGCGCAGTTAACGGCCCAACTTCGGCAATTCTTTCCGCCGCCGTGGAAAAGTCCCCGGAACGGATCGCTTGGCGCATAGCGGCAAGGGTGCGATTCAGCGTTTCCGCCTGACGTGCGCTCAGGGCTGTTTGTCTCGCAATATCAAGCTCGACCACCCGATCCATTGAGACAAACCGACTTTGCGGGTGCTCGCGGTTGATCTGATTTTGCATAATCATCGCCCGCTCATATTTTTGCGCTGCCTCCTCCGATTCTCCCGCTGCTTCGAGCTGTTGACCTTCCTCCTGTAGAAGAAGGATTTCTGAAACTCGTTCGCCGATTTCGAGCGCGGCGATCTTGTTTGCGAGTTCCTGATATCGGTTTGCATCGCGATATTGGCTGCGCCGCGCAGTTTCATTGATCTCTTTTTGCAATTCCCGCGCCTCGCTCAAAAGCTTTCGGGCATCGGCCCACCGAGCTTCCTCGGCTGCCTGGTCGGCGGCTTGCTCAAGCTCGATGCTCCGCGCATGAAGCGGCTCGGCAGCCATCGATACAAGCTGTTGTTCCAATCGGGTTTCGCGCGCAGCGTCCCGGAAACTGCTCCGGCCGAAGCGTTGATTGATCTCGCGCTGAAGATCGAAGGATTCCTGCAATTTAGCCACTGCTTCCATGGCTTCGCCATCGGCAAAAAGAAGCTGTGCATCCCGCTCGGCAGAGAGGCTCCGTTCATGAATCCGCTTTGCTTGGAAGTGGACGAGCCTTCGTTCCAATTCATCCTGACGGCGCCGATCCTCCGGAGACGAGGGCATCGATTGATTGTAAGCTTTTTGTTTTTCAATGGCTTCCCGAAGAAGATCGAGTTCTGCTTCGTTCGGATCCCGCTGCGCCGCAATCGCCTCGAACTCTCGCGCCAGTTGTCTGCTTTCCTCAAGAACCGACGTATCAGCGGCGGTAACTTGGCGCTGCGATCGCGGTTCGACCCGCTTCGGGCCCCAAGTGGCGGCGAAATAGAAAACCCAGACAATGAACGCAACGCCTGCTATGGAAAGCAGATAACGTCGGAGTTTTTTAAGCTTTCTCTTTCTTCGAGCTTTTCGTGCAGATCCCATTTAGAAAATATACTTAAAGTCCGCCGAGACTTGCCGGGCGGTGAGGTTTTGTCTAGCAGTCTAAATGCCTCAAGAGGCTAAAAGTTTTCCTTATTGAATAAGTCCTTCGGCCAGACGCAATTTTTTTCTTTCCGTGCAACAACAAATAACCATTCTCGCTCCAGGACTTCTCGGCGCGTCCGTCGCTCTTGCGGCTCGCGACCGGGAACAGACGAAACGGATCCATATCTGGGCCCGCCGCCCGGAAACCCGCCTCAGTCTTAAAAATGAACCGTGGTGCGACGCGGTTTTTTCAACTCCCGAGGAAGCCTGTCACGATTCCGATCTGATCGTGATCTGCTCACCGGTTGAAACCATTGTCCCAATAGTCGAGCGGATTGCACCGGCTCTCAAGGCGAGCGCGATCGTCACCGATGTCGGAAGTGTTAAAAGCGAGATCTGTCGCTTCAGTCACGACCTGATGCCCGCGAAAACGTTTTTTGTTGGTTCTCACCCGATGGCCGGATCGGAAAAAAGCGGCCATGCGCATGCGCGAGCCGATCTTTTCGACGGCCGCACCTGTTTTGTAACGCCGATTGAGGAAATCACCGATGGCGAAGCGACCGAGAAAGTGGTAGCTTTCTGGATGGGACTTGGAGCGGAAGTTGCCACTGTTAATCCGGAAAAACACGATGAGATCGTCGCCCACATCAGCCATTTGCCGCATGTTCTTGCCTCTCTTCTCTGCAGCCACCTCCATTTGCAGGACCCGCAATGGAGTCATTTCGCAGGAGGCGGTCTGAGAGATACGACCCGGATTGCAGGCGGAAGTCCGACTCTTTGGCGTGAAATTCTGAAACAAAACCGCAACGAAGTTCTGCGCTCGGTTCGTCAATTTCAGGACGAGCTGGAGGCCTTTCACGCAGCTCTCGCCAATGAGGATTTCTTTGCCGTAGCCAATTTTCTCGAGCGCGGAAAGGAATACCAAAACCGTTTGCGACCGCGCTAATTGGGTTGGAAAACATGAAAATCACCCTGATCGCCGCTATTTCGCTCGATGGCTTCATCACGCGGCACAACGAAACGGGAAGCGCTTTTACCTCCCCTGAAGATAAACGTTACTTTAACCAGGCGGTTCAGGACTTCGATTGCCTGATTTTTGGAGGAGAAAATTATCGCGTTTCCTCGAACTGGATTCGCAACCGGCTGAAACCGGGGCAGCTGAAAATTGTTTTAACGCGCAATCCATCCGCCTGGAAAACCGAAACAATCTCGGGTGACCTTGAGTTTTCCGATGCGGATATTCCCGAGCTGATCGAGCAGCTTCGATCCCGCGGAATCCGCAACGTCTGCGTTCTCGGTGGCGGCCAGATTTACGGACTCTTTCTTCAAGCCAATGCGATCAATGAAATCTGGCTGACGGTCGAGCCCCGTCTTTTTGGAACCGGTGTAAAACTCGCTACCGCGAAACTCGATCTCCGTGCCGATCTTCTTTCTGTCGACCAATTGAATGAATCAACACTTCTTCTAAAATACCGTCCGAAGATAAAGAACGATTGAAAACGCTCGCATCCTCTACCCTTTCGCGATTACAACGAATACATTAACTTCAACCGATCGCTTGCTTTATGAGTACTTCCACCATCACCCTGATTGTCATTGTAGCAATCCTTCTGATTCTCGCTATTGCCGTGATAAAGATTTACAACAATCTCGTCACACTGCGAAACCGCTTCAAAAATGCCTTCGCCCAGATCGATGTTCAGCTAAAACGGCGTTACGATCTGATTCCGAATCTCGTCGAAACCGCAAAAGCTTACTTGAAACACGAGCGCGAAACGCTCGAAG
>DATGSL010000180.1:0-6187 GCA_035302665.1 Opitutales bacterium
GCGCGGATACCTGGAACCTTGTTTGCCGTAATTGCAACTCCGATACCGGTTCCACAAATGATAATTCCCCGTTCATGTTTCCCATCGGCAACCGCCTGGGCAACAGTGTAGGCAATATCTGGATAATCAGCAGAGTCATCCGCTTTCAGGCCATAATCTTTCACCGCGACACCCTGGTTTCGCAGATGATCAATAATCAGGCTTTTTAGATCAATGGCGGCATCGTCTGCGCCAATCGCGATCGTTTGAGAGTTATCAGAAAGAGAGGATTCGCTGAGAAGGGACATAAAAAAGAAAGGAAAGAATTTAGGCAAGCTTCAGCAACCGAACAGAAGCTGTCAATAAAAGATGCGCTAAACTCATCATTCCTCCCATCTCCGTAGTCGGTATCCGTATCCTCCGGTCGAAAAGATACAAAGCAGCAGGCGGATGGACATTTTGTCCATCCGCCTGCAAATTCCGCTGTTCACAAAACGGGCTCAGATAACCTCTCTAACTTCTGCCCACTTCTTTTTTTTACTGTTTTTCCCATTTGATGGCATCGGCGATCACAACCTCGCCGCTGCTCGTCCAACAGGAAAGACGCACCGTATTGCTCCCGGCATTCATGTAAAACGAACCGAGGAGATTCCATTTTCCGCCATTGGTTGTCTGATCGACATTCACAACCTGGCTCCCTTCCGCATGATCGACAAAATAAGGCGCGGCCGTCGCGCGATTCCCGGCCGCCGCCCACCAGGCGTACACATTATACGTGCCAGCGGACGGAAGATGAGCCGTAAATATAGCCGCATCGCTGACCGAAGCCGTGTCCCGGTAACTGTAATTCGCTCCGTATTTATCCGATGCCCAGGTAGCCACAGACCAATTTCCGGAAGCGCTGAATCCGGCGTCGGAATTATCCACAATGACAACGGAAGGTCCACCGCCCGAAGAAAGATTCAGAGCTTCATCTCTGACATTTCCCGTCGAAACCGAAACATTCGCACTTCCATTTACAGATCCGTAAGTGGCCGTCACGGTGTAAGTTCCCGGAGCGAGATCGACAAAACCGTAAAATCCGGTGGCATCGCTCCTGACGCTCCGAGTTTCCGGACCCGACAAAGTCACGACCGCTCCATCAACCGGTAGAGTACCATCGAAAACAAATCCCTTTAGATGACCTTTTTGCGGATTCGTTTTCCAGGTCATCTCCGGCACGATCGCCGGTGAGCCGAAAGGACCTCCCGCATCGACCGCTTTCCAACGAATCGCATCGGCGATCACAACCGAGCCGCTGATCGTCCAGCACGACAAACGCACGGTGTTCAATCCAGCATTGAGCGAATACGTGCCGAGCGAATTCCACTGGCCGCCATTGATCTGCTGATTCTGATTCACCGTGTCGCTTCCGCCCGGATGATAAACGATATACGGAGCGGCGGCCGAACGGTTTCCACCTTCGCTCCACCAAGCAAAAACCTCGTAATTTCCGGCGCTCGGAAGATGAACCGACCACGCCGCCGAATCGCTGATCGATGCAACCGATCGAAAGCGGTAATCGTTTCCGAATTTGCCCGAAGCGCCCGTACCGGTTTGCCAATTGGGAGAAGCGCTGAAGCCGAAATCGCTGTTATCGACGATAAAATCGCCGCTGCCTCCGGAACCTGCGAGCGCATTGAGGAAAGCCGATCTCGGTTCACCATCTTTGTTGGTCACGCGATACGAATAAGCGACGACCCCTTGGGAAGAATTTCCCGCCGAAGTCGTTTCCCGGGCAACTTCGATTTGGGCCAGCGAATTCGGAATTGAGTTCAGGTAAACGCCCGGCCCAATCGCAACATTTCTCTCATAGGCATGATTTTTAATAAACGTATTCCAGCGCTCGTAGGCTGTCGCGTGCGTCGCATGATTGTAGTAAGTCATCGGGATATTCCAATCGAGAATCCCCTCCTCCATCCAAGCCCGCCAATCCTGAAGAACCGACGAATAAGCTGCCGAATTTGGCCATTGAGAGGTCGAGCTAACACCATTTCCCCACGTGATCGTCGCAGCGGAAATCGCCACCGATGGATCGATCTCCATCGCCGACAGGTAGATTTTCCGAAGCAAGTCGGTTACCTGATCGCGGCGAAATTGCAGCCAATCGCTATCGGTGTTCAACGGCGTCCCGGAACGATTGTACAGCGTATTGAAACGCTGAACGCTCACCGGATTGTAACCCCATGCATTTCCGGCATACCGTATGTAATCAAGCTGCAATCCATCGACATCGTAACCGGAGATAATATCCATCGCGATCTCGTACAAATGCTCCTGAACTCCCGGATGTCCCGGATCGAGCTGGTAAGTCTCGCCGTCCCACTTCGCGCCCGACCGGTTTTGAGTCAGCCACTCCGGATGGGAATTATAAACATGATTCGGTTGAGGCGGTGAGGTATTTTGATTCGACCAAAGCGGATACGCCACAACCCATGCATGAACCTCGATCGGCGGATTGGCCGCGTGGGCTTTCTGAATCAGATAAGCAAGAGGGTCAAAATTCGCATGGATATCGCTCGCTTTCGGTTCGATCAGGCTATTGTAATAAGCATCGCCGCGCTTCCTGATTTGCGGAAAAATCGCGTTAAAGTTTGCCGCCTGTGCGTGCTGAATAAGCTGATCGATCTGCCCCGGAGTTTTAATTCCCGCGCCCCAGGCATCGACCCAAATTCCCCGAAGCTCTTCCTCTTGAGCTTCAGCGTGGAACTTACCCGCACACAAAAAAACGCCCAGCAACAAAAGGTGCCGGACGCCGAGTCGGTAGGTTTTCATAGTGGATCCTTTGGTTGAGAAACCGATCCCTTGAACTCAAGGAGAGGCAGGACGAGCCGGTCGATCAGCTGGCTTATCCGCATGGATACTCCGGATAGTCACACCGGCTTCATCCTGCCATATCCGTGTTTTCTCAGATCGTTTCGCTTTAATTGGGTTTCAAAATTCGCGAAAAAGTGTGGTGCCCTTCTCGCGAGCGGATCGAGTCAATTCGATAATTTCATACTTTCCCGATCCAATAGCTTACCTTAGAGAACGAAAGCACGCCCGGTCAACGAACACTGCGTATTCTTCCGGAATTTACCTTTCATTAACAAACCCCAAAAACTACCCCCGCCGAGGATGGAAATCCGAAATACGCGAAAGCTCTTCCCATAACTTCCGCTCCTCCGCCGAAACTTTCTTCGGAACCTGAATCCGCACGACCGCGTACATATGTCCGCGCACTCCGCCCGGTTGAGGAAGACCTTTTTGACGAAAACGAAAGGTTTTTCCCGAAACGGTTCCTTCCGGTATCTTCAACGCCGCATTCCCATCGGGCGTCGGCACCTCCACACGTGCACCGAGAACCGCCTCCCACGGAGCGAGCAACAAATCATAATAAATATCGTGGCCTTCGACCCGAAAATGCGGATGTTCACTCAACCGCACCCGAAGATAAAGATGCCCCGGCCTGGCACCACCACTGCCCGGCTCGCCCTTTTGGGCCAAACGTATCCGTTGGCCCTGACGAACCCCAGGTGGAATTTTTACCTGATACGTCTCAACTCCTCCTGCCTTATCTCCCCGCTGCACCGATACCTGCCGAGTCGAACCGTGAATCGCCTCCTCCAAGGTCACCATGATATCGGCCTCAAGATCCCGACCTTGACGCGCCCCCCGTTCGCTAAATCCCCGATGAACCGTCCCGCCAAAAGGACCTCGCCCAGCTGTTCCCCGCGAACCAAAAAAAGCTTCGAAAAAATCGCTAAATCCGGTCCCTTCAAAATTAAAATCAAAATCCTCTCCGGCTCCACCGCCACTTTGCCAACCCCACTGCTGTTGCCAGCCTTCCGGCGGCCGGAAATTGCCGTCGTGCTCCATCCCGCTCCCGAACGAATCGTATTTCCGCCGCTTCTCAGGATCCTTCAAAACCTCGTAAGCTTCGTTGACTTCCTTAAACTTTTCCTCCGCTCCCTTCGCCCCGCCGCTGACATCGGGATGATATTTGCGCGCAAGCTTCCGATAAGCCTGTTTGATTTCCTCCTGCGACGCAGTGCGGGAAACGTTTAAAATCTGGTAATAATCCTTGTATTTAATCGCCATAGAAGTCGCTAAAACCTCCCGCTATATTACCTAAAAAAAGCGCCTCCCGCAAATAGGCCCTGTCCTTGCATTTCCCATGGTCCGAAATCAATCACCCTTCCATTTTGCACGAAAACCAAAAATGTCGATCCTTCGAAAGCCGCCGCACCGCGCGATCCACACGAAATTCCCAACATCCGCCCGAAACAGGAACGCCGATTGCTTCGGGCATCATCTATATGCCAATACCGCTTTCTTTTTCCTTCTTCAATTCAGATAAACGAAAAGTCGATACGCTCCTCGTCGTAACTTGGTTGGGAATCTTCCTCTTCCTGATTCCTCTTCCAGCCCAAGAAACGACCTCCCGACTGCGGATCGTCTTTGAGCTCACCAGCGGAGACGCCGAATCGCTGAAAACGCTCTCCTCCAACGTCGAAGGACTTCTCGAAAATTCGAACAATCTCGCAATCATCACCGTCGTTGTTTTCGACAACGGCGTTTTTCTTCTCCGCTCCGGAAACGAGGAAATCCGCAAACAACTAGCCGCTCTCGCCGACGATGGAGTCGATCTCGTCGCCTGCCGCACGAGTTTGGAAGATGCCGAAATAAGTGAAAACGAAATTTTCAACTTCGTTCGCACGGTGAAGGTCGGGAAAAAAGAGGTCGAGCGGCTCGAAAAACAAGGCTCGGTCCGTATCCCCGAAGGCGAATCGTATGTGACCCATCTTTGAACGAACCCGCCAAACGGTTTCCCAACAACTTCTCCTCAACTCGATGCAATTTCATCCGGTGCCTCGGCTTCCGAATAAATTTCACCCGATTTCCCGATCGCCGCTGATTTCAAAGCTGCAAGCAAGATCTCTGTCACGTGGCGCGCCGCCCAAACATGGGAGAGTTCCGGCTGTTCCATCCGCTCGATACAATTGAGAAAATGATGATGAGCCGTTCCCTTTTTCTCAGTAATTTCCAGTTTATCGGCCTGAATCGGCGCGTTGTCCCGGTCGAGCGCCGTCGGCGAAAAAATTTGCGCATCGACTGCACCATATCGCGGTGCCTCAACTTTTGCCTCCGTCCCATGCACACTCAGCGCCCAAGTCCGGCCCGGATCGCACCAGCTCGTTTCCGCGGTCGCCAAGGCACCATTTGCCATTTCAAGAATAAGCGTCGCCGTATCTTCCAAATCGGTCGGCTTTTCCACAGTTGCCGTAAAAGCTGAAACTCTCCGCGCCGAACCGAGAAGAGCAACCAGCCGGGCAACGGCATAAACTCCCATATCAAAAAGCGCCCCGACTTCCGCCTGTTTCGAATCAAAAAACCAAAGATCATCGGTCGGCGGCTCGTCAAAAATCTGAAGAATTTCGCGATAATAGACCTCGGGTCCTCCGTGACTCGTCCGCGCCCGCGCACTGGCGATTTTCCCCAAACGGCCCTCCTGAATCATTCTTCGGATCGTCCAGATCTCATCGGAAAAATGAGGCAAGCAAAGAAAAATCCGATCGCTTTTCTCCACCGCTTTCACCATCGCATCGGCTTCGTCGAGCTTCGCCGTAAGAGGTTTTTGCATAAAAACATGCTTGCCGGCTTCCAACGCTTTCACGCCCCATTCGACATGAAGAGGATGCGGAGTCGCTATGCAAACCGCGTCGATTTGAGGATCGGCAAGAACCGCCGAAAAATCGGTCGTGTAATTTTCCACCCCAAATCGATCGCAAAGGGTGCGCAAACGGGATTCTCGCCGCCCGGCCAACAAAACAACTTCGCAACGATCGTCTTCAGCAGCCAATTCGGGCAAATGCATTTTTGCCGCAATCCCACCAGCTCCAATTATCCCGAAACGAATTTTCCTCATACCCTTCAATAGACGGTCTTTGCAAGCCAGCCGTCAAGCCCGGAAGCGCCCACGAAGCTCTATCACTACCCGCCCTTCTCGGACGAATCGAATGTCAAAATTATCTTTCCACAAAACTCCCCCGAATCCATCAATCGATGCGCCTCCTGAACCTCGGTAAACGAAAATCGGTGCGCGACCACCTTCTTGAAATCGGGATGCTCGATCAACGGATAAGCATTCTCCCGGATATCGTCCATGAGGTCCGCCTTGAACTCGATA
>DATGSL010000181.1:0-2705 GCA_035302665.1 Opitutales bacterium
AAGTTTTCAAAATGGTTTGCGCGGAAACTTTCTTCGGTTATCCGCGTCGTATCCAAGTCGTCGCTTCGGCGACGCTCCATTGAAATTTGCGTGCGTGTTCGCGAATGAGAAAGGGAAGATCCCGCCGGCCAGCCAGTTCGAAATCGGGCGAGAGTTTCGCTTGAAGAGCTTCGAAAGTATGCACCTTTTGGCCGTTTTTTTCAAAACCACCGAGCCATTCGCTGCGCGGCGTGAATTCCTCCATCCAAGTGTACGGCGAGACAAGGACAAGCTGGCCATCGAGTCGGACGAGATCGGGAAGACGTTCCAGCAAAAGAGCGGGACGCGGAAGTCGATCAATCAAATTCGCCATTAAGACGAGGTCGAAAGAGCCGATTTCTCTCGGAAGATCGGTCGCGTCTCCGACCTCAAATTTTACGCGGGTCCGGTCGATCTCCGGCGGTACTTTTGCCAAAAAATCGTTGCGTAAAGCTCCTTCGGTTTTGATCTGACTGCGAAATTCGCCGTCGGCCTGAAGATGTTTGGCAACCTCGATGAAGCGCTGGGAAAAATCGATCCCGAGTACGGAGCTAGAATAGGCGGCGAGTTCAAATGTCGAACGTCCGACCGCGCAGCCGAGATCGAGTGCGTTTGCATCGGACGGGATTTTCGTCAGATCGAAACAGTCGCGGACGCAGCGCACCGAAAAATCGAGCGCTGCTTTTGGACCAAAATCGTAGGGGAGGATTTCTTCTGCACTTCCGTAATGAAAGAGAAGATATTCCTCCAGAATCGAAATCGATTCGTAAAAGGAACTCACTGTTCGAGAAGGCTTCTCATGTATTTCGCCGGACGGAAATTCTCGATCAGAATTTCCGTTTTTCCATCGCGATGCATGCGAACCTGCGTGACGTCGATTTCCGGAGTTTTGCTCGGCGAAAACAAAATATCGTCGTGAGTCGCGTGCATTGCTTCGGAAAATAGATCGGGGGTCAGGTGACCACCGAGATGATCGCTTCGGCCGGTTGCGACGTGCACCGTTCCGAGAACTTTTTCGTCCTGAATATCGCGTCCGGAGACCGGGAGGACCTGTGTGCCAAAACCGAGTTCGCCGAGAGCTCCGGTAAGCGGATCCGAACTCAGTTTTTCGTTGTGCGCGGAAATCGTCGCTTCGTCGCCGCGCAGGAGTTCGGCTTTTTTAACACCTCCATCTTCGACCTGCATGATGCCGATGGTTCCATCTTCGTAGCGCATCGGAAAACTTCCTTCGGCACCGGTCGGAACGTAATAAATCTCACCTGCCGGCAGATTTGCGACATCGGGGCCTCCGCGGCAAAGTCCGTGGCTTTTTTGGGCCTCCTGACCGCCGAGAAGGAGTTTTAATGTATGTTTTTGCCCTTCGACTGAAAAATCGATTTCCACCCAGTCGGCTTTCGTCATTCCGAGGCGGAGTTTTTCGGCGTTGCGGCTGACCTCGTCGTAATCGACTGAAAGACCGGAATTGATGATGACGTCGTTGACTCCGTGGAGCGTTGCGCCGCGGAAATTGTATTTTTTTGCCCAGACCGTCAGCGGAGCTGTTGCGGAATAGGTTGAAATGCAAAGGATAAGATCGTAGTTCGGGTAAACATCGCGCTCGAGGCTGATCTCATTTCCATCCTTGTCGAAAGCGGCATCGGGCATATCGAGATTGCTTCCGCCGGTGATTTTGTAGGCGAACATTTCGCCGCCTTCGAGGCCGAGTTCGTCGTTGGTTTTATTTTTTAAACCTTGATAAAAAACGTCGTGAGCGTGGCGCTGGATCGTCAGATCCGGGTTTTTTAGAAAACCGAAGTCCTTCATTTCCTTCGGATCTTCGAGATCGATAAGGATACAGATCCGCGCGCCCGCTTCGGGAGCAAAAACGGTTCGCAGGAGACGGGTGAGGCTAAAAGGCGGGAATGTAACTGTATCGGCGGAGTAAGTATATTTCATCTGGAAATGAGAACAGAACGCAGAATTGAATGCAAGAAAAGGGAAAGGAAGGAAAAGGGAAAAGTAGAAGGTAGAAGGAAAAAGGTAAAAGGGGGAAGGAAGAAGGAGAAAGGAAGAAGAGCCGGGGCAGGGGCCCCGGCTAGTGTAAGATGTGCTTTCAGTCCGTGGTTTTCTCGCTTTAGAGCGAGTGGATCGGTCGTTTATCGACGGCGAGCGCTGCTTCCTTGAGAGCTTCTGAAAGAGTCGGGTGTGCGTGAACGGTTCGTGCGATATCTTCCGCACTGCCGCCATATTCCATGTGGGCCACGGCCGCGGCGATGATTTCGGAAGTGTTCTTTCCGATCATTTGCACGCCGAGAACCCGGTCGGTTTTCGCACAGGCGATGACTTTTATGAAGCCGTCGGTTCCGTCGATGGCGAGTGCACGGCCGTTCGCGGAGAAGGGGAATTTTCCAACATTGATTTCGATCTTCTCCTTTTTGGCTTCGTCTTCGCCGATACCGACGCTCGCGACTTCCGGGTCGGTGTAGATGACGTTCGGAATGACTCCGTAATTCACCTGTCCGGCCTGTCCGGCCAAAATCTCGGCAACTGCGACTCCTTCCTCTTCGGCTTTGTGCGCAAGCATCGGTCCGGAAGTGACGTCGCCGATCGCGTAGATCGAAGGAACGTGGGTTTGAAACTTTTCGTTGGTTTGGATGCGCTTCTTTTCGTCGATTTCGACGCCTGCCTCTTCGAGTCCGAGACCTGCG
>DATGSL010000182.1:0-10039 GCA_035302665.1 Opitutales bacterium
TCATGTTCTTCGCAAACCGCGCGAGCCGAGGCTAGAAAAGCGATAAGCGCGCTGTCCCACTCCTCCACCGAAGCCAGATCGACAACAATCTCCGCAAGATCGTTTGACCGACCGGCCTTCAACACTTCGTCAAATCCGGGCCGATCGACAAAAAGCGTCCACGCACCCGCCAGCGTCAGGCGAAGAGAGTCGCCCTCACGTTTCGAAATGACTCCGTTTGCTTCTATCGCTTCCGCCATTCCGCCCGTTTGCAAGCCTGTGATCTGGATTTACTTCCTGTCATTCGTTTTTGACCTTTGGCGAATTTGACGGAGCCAACCGGCAAACGCAATCCCATCCTCTACCGGAAAATTCTTTTAGCTTACGAACGGATCAACGGAGGAATAATCGGCCAAAGATCCTCCTTCTCCGGTTTCTTTGCTTTGAAATCGACCGCTATTTTAACTTCCCGCTTCTCGCCCTCGGCCAGCGAAACGAATGGCGGCAAGGATGCCAGCCGAGTGAGAATGATCGCCTTTTCCTGCGACCGATCGAGACTTTCCAGCGAAACAGGAACCGTCGCGACGCTCCCAATCGGATCAACCTGCGATTGCGGTCCGCTGATCCTCACCACTCCCGGGATCGCCGTCACCGAAACCGCCCGAAGCTCCTCCGGAAAATCGTCGGAAAATACGATCTCAATCGGAACTTCCCGCGTCACATGAGGCTCCAAATCGATTTCTACATTTCCAGGCGCAATCTGCTCAATCGTCAAACCAGGCGGAAGACGGAAGTTTTTCTCACCAATTCCAATCGAATGCTTTCCAAAAGATAACCCGGCAAGATCGATAAACGCTGAAACCTGATTCTGTTGCAGCGATTCGACCAACGGCTTTTTTCCGGAAATCCGAACAGCAAATTCCTCGTCGAAATCGTGAATCACAACCGTGTTCTCCGGAACATTCCGAAATTCGACCGGAACCCGAAAACTGACGAGCGAATGCCCGGAACCAAGATAAAGATTCCACAAAAGGCTGATCATCAGAAAAAGAACCGCAAGACCGGCCGTTTGACGGATTCCTTCCACTAAAAAACCGCGGAACGCCGGGCGCCGTTTCGCCGATTTCCCATTCAAATCCTGCAACCTCCGCACCAACATGGAAGGATTTTCCATCGTTTTCAACCGGCCGCGATGAACCAGAGAAACCGTGCCACGCTCTTCCGAAACAACCAAAACAGCCGCATCGCATTCTTCGCTCAAACCGAATGCCGCCCGATGGCGCGTTCCGAATTTTCCCGGAAGATCCTTCTGCGCCGTCAGCGGAAGAATACAACCGATCCGGCTGATCCGCCCCTCCTGCACAACAACAGCTCCATCGTGAACCGGACTTTCCTGTACAAAAATACTTTCGAGAATCGCACCGCTGAAATGTCCGTCGAGACGCGTTCCCGCTTCGACAAATTCCTCCACATTATCGCGGCGTTGCAGACAGATCAGTCCGCCGATCCGTCGATCTGCAAGCCGGAAAACCGCTTCGGCAATTTCTTCCGGATCATTCCACGACGAAGCCACGCGTTGCCCCAGAAAAAATCGAAGCGGATTCGTATGCAACAAAACCGAACGGATTTCACTGCGAAAAACGACGATCCCAGCAATCGCAGCCACCGCAGCCATCGCTTGAAAAAAGCGCGTCATCAAAACCAATCCCGCCGCTTCCGCAGCAATCGAAAACAGCCACAGAAAGAAAAAACTCACCGCTACCTGCAACGCTGTCGTTCCGCGAAACAGAAGATAAAGGCGATGCAAAAGGAAGCTGATCAACAAAACATCGAAGAGTTCCTTCCAGGAAAACGGAGAAAATGGTGTCATCACGCGTCGTTAATGGCCCCCATCCAAAGCTCCGAATCAGAAGCCGCGCAACCTTCTTTTTTTCAAAAACCAACCCTACCCAAAAAACCTTAAGAAGGTATCCACCAACCGATAACAGAGCAATGAGCGACCGTTCATTCACAACTGTCGCCCTTTCAATATCTTCGTCGAATCGTTTCAAAAAATGACGGACAGATTCCCCCTTCCCAAAAACCGAATCCGGCCAGGTGCCGAAATCAATCTCTTTCCGAAATCCGGCTTTCCGCCGCCGAAACGTAATCGGCGATAATGCCATCGAACGAGCCATTGCTGAAAAATACGACCAAACGTGCCGCCCGATCCCGATCGAATGTATTTGTCCGAAGCTCTTCTAAAAGGTCCCGATTGGTCGAAAAGTGGGCAGCAAAACGCCCGTTTTTCTTCAATTCGTCGGTCACGGCTTCCAAATCGAGCCGCTCCCGATCGCTCAACATCTCCGGGCGACTGACCGGACCAAGATAGATTTCATCGGCTTCGCAGAGCGATTCGATCAACTCCTTCTGATGAATATTCCGCCTCGAAGTATTGCTGCGCGGCTCAAAAATCGCCGTCAGTTTCCGATCGGGATAAGCAGTGCGAAAAGATTGAAGCGCCTGCTTCAGAGCGGTCGGATGATGCCCAAAATCTTCGATCACGAGCAATTCTTCGCTGGAAAAAAGCCGTTCCTGTCGACGTTTGACACCTCGGAAATCGGCGAGCGCCGATAGTTTGAAGTCGGTCACTCTCTCCGGCACTTCCGCAAGCGCCCCTGCAAGAGCCGCCATCGCCGCATTCCGCGCGTTGAAAATTCCCCCGAGCGGCATCCGAACTTTCTCCCAGAGTTTCCCTTGCCAAATCAAAGAAAATTCCGCTCCTGCCGAACTTTCCGTAAAATCGGCGATCTGCAAATCGTTCCCGGCGCCCGTCCCGACCCGATAGGTCGTGCCCCAAGAGACCGGCGCAAGGGCGGCCACCGCTGGATCGTCTCCATTGAGCAAGATGTAGCCGTTGTCCGGAACGATTCTCAGAAAATGATTAAAGGAACGCTGAACATCCGCCAGATCGCGAAAAATATCGGCGTGATCGAACTCAATGTTGTTTACGATCGCAATATTCGGAGCGTAATGAATGAACTTGCTCCGTTTATCAAAGAGAGCGCTATCATATTCATCTCCTTCAATAACAAAAGGCGCATCCGGCGATCCATTGCTCGCACCACTAGGCAAATCATGTGGCACACCGCCGATAAAATAACCGGGATCAACACCATTTTCCCGAAGTAAAAAAGTTGTTAAAGTAGCGGTTGTCGTTTTTCCATGTGTGCCCGCAACAACAATGCTTAAACGGTTTTTAAGCAATTGATCGTGGATCAAAGCGGGCAAGGAAGTGAAGGGAATTTTCTTTTCCGCCAAAAGCCATTCGAATTCCTCATTTCCTCGAACGGTACTATTTCCGACAACGACGAGGTCAGGATCGAGACTTACAAGCCTGTCCGCATCAACTCCTTCCAGAATCTCGATATTATTTCTGCGCAGGACATCGCTCATCGGCGGATAAACTTTCCGATCGGATCCACTGACGCGATTTCCAAGCTGCTTCAAAAGTACCGCAATGTTTCCCATCGCGGTTCCACAAATTCCTAAAAAGTAGACATGCATCTTTTTACGCTTTTTTAACCAAATATGGAAAGTTGACTTTAATTTCGTAAATCCTCAATTATCAGGCTCCTCAAAATCAGAATGAAATGCATCTTTCTAGTTGAAGACAATGCTGATAACGCCGACCTTATCTGTGACATTCTCGCGGATCTTTTTCATATCGTTCATTTTCGCAGCGCGGCACCGCTTCTCCGTGGATTGCGGGAAACGACCTCCCCGCTACCGGAACTTCTTCTGCTCGATATCTCGCTTCCCGACATGGATGGCATCGAGCTTTTGCAAGCCATCCGGACACTTCCAGACTTCGGCTCGATACCGGCCATCGCCATCACTGCCCACGCCATGAATGATGATCGCGAACTTCTTCTACGTAAAGGTTTCAATGACTACGTGAGCAAGCCAATCGTCGATGAAGAAAAATTGCTCAACGCCATCTATCCCCTGCTCCCTCCTCAACGATGATGCGTTCCCCCACCAAAAAAACGAGATTTCATCTCCGCACGATCACGGCGATTTTGCTCTTATCGATCATCGTCCTGATCCTCGTCTACGGAATTCCGGTTTTGGCAAATGCTGATGTCTGGTTTCTTCAATTCATTAAAAGCCTCCTGCTCATTACCGCGCTCATTCTTGGTCTTGCGGAAATTCGCCGGCTGAATTCGCGGTTGGCACATCTTTCCCGGGTCGCCGGTAGATTAGGTAAAGGCAAATACGATGCACGAGCCGACGTTCAGGGAACCGATTCCGTCGCCCTCGTCGGCCAGGCCCTGAACAAAATGGCCGAGCAAATCGAAGCCAATATCAATGAACTTGAAAACTCCCACCGAGAACTCGCGACCTCTCAGGAAAAACTCGCCCAACAAAACCAGGAATTGACCGAATCATACGAACGACAAGCCCGGTTCGGCGAATTTCTCGTAAAGCTGAACTCGATCGATACGAAAAAACTGACCCAGAAATCGTTCGACGATTTAGTCACCGCCGCAAAGGCGCAGGTTGGCGTTCTTTTTCTTTTCAACGAAGAGTCCCAACAACTCGAACATTTGGTCGAAACCGGAATCGACCGCGCCGCGCTTCGCAAGTTACTACCAGAAAAGAGCTTCGAAGGCCTTCCAGGAGAAGCTTTTTCCCGACGCGAATGGATCGTAATCGAAGACCTCGACGAAAACATCCTGCCGGAACTTCACCTTGGATTTGCAAAAATCCGGATCCAAACCGTTTATGCGATCCCTCTCCTCTTCCACAACAAGGCCCTCGGAGTAATTGTCCTCGGCAGCTTCCATAAAGCAACAAAAGCCACCGAACAGACGCTCGAAAATTACACCCGGGCACTCGCACAGGCTCTGAATAACGCATTGGCTCACCAAGCGGTCCAACAGCAAACCCTTCGATGGGAAGCGGCAAACTCCCAACTTCTTGATATGGACAAACATCGCCGCCGATTTGTCGCCAACATGAGTCACGAATTAAGAACACCGCTCAACTCGATCATCGGTTTTTCAAATATTCTCCTCAAAAATCGGGACCAAACGATCTCACCACCGAATCTTGATCGACTCGAAAAAATCAACCGAAACGGAAAAAACCTGCTCCAGCTCATCAACGATATTCTCGACCTTTCAAAGGTGGAATCAGGATACATGGAAGCTGATTTCTCCTCGGTCAACCTGAACGCCCTCATCCGCGAAGTTGCCGATATGTTGCAACCACAAGCACAGGCAAAACGAATTGAAATCGCTCTCCATCTTCCCAACTCTCCGATCGTCATCAAAAGTGATTTACAAAAACTCCGACAAATTTTGATCAATCTCACGAACAACGCGGTGAAATTCACCGATTCCGGCACAGTTACGCTCCGCCTTTCTCCGGCGACCGAGGAAAATGGACCGATAATCGAAATTTCCGATACCGGAATTGGAATTTCCGGAGATCAGCTCGAATATATCTTTGAGGCATTCCGCCAAGCCGACAGCAGCACTTCCCGGGTCTACGGCGGCACCGGACTCGGCCTCGCGATTTCTCAATCGCTGATCACCCTTCTCAACGGAAAAATACGAGTGAACAGCATCCCCGGCGAAGGAAGCACTTTCACAATCGAACTCCCGATGGAACCAGACTCTCTTCCGATCGAAGAACTCGATCTACCAACCGCCTCTGTTGACAAAGAAGCCGCCACTGAATCAGTATAGCCAGTCTCCACACATGGCAGATTCCTCGGTATCTCCCCGTATTCAACCAAACTCACAACAACTTGGTACGCCGATCCTTATCGTCGACGATGTACAGGATAACATCGACCTCTTGGTCGACCTGCTGACAGATGCCGGATACACTTCCCTCCAGCAGGCGACGTCGGGAGAAGCTGCTCTGAAAATCCTCAAAGAGAATCCCAACTTTGGCCTGATTCTTCTCGATCTCATGATGCCGGGAATCGACGGCTGCGAGGTCTGCTCATCGATCACTAGCCACCCGGAAACCTGTCACATCCCGGTCATCATGGTTACCGGCGGAATGCTGGACCGCGATGAAGCCCTCCAGCGCAGTTTTGACGCCGGCGCCCTCGATTTTATTTCAAAACCGCTCCGACAAGTCGAGCTTTTCGGACGGATACGAGCCGCTCTTACTCTTTATCACCAAAGAATTTACTCGCGCGACAAGACCCGTGCACTCGAACAAAGCGAGGAACGTTTTCAACTCGCAGTCAATGGAGCCAACGACGGGATTTGGGATCTCAATCTCCTCACCGGCGAAGCTTATCTCTCCTTAAAATGGAAAGAGATGCTCGGGTTCAAAGTCGATGAAGTCGAAAACACAATCGCAGCCTGGGAAAGTTTTATCCATCCCGAAGACCGCGAACGCGTCACCACTGCACTCGAGAAACATTGGCAGGACAGGACGTCGATCTACATGGCCGAACACCGGATGATCACTCGCACCGGCGACGAAATCAGGGTGCTCTCCCGAGGAAAAACGATTTGGGACGAGTTCGGCCGAACCATTCGCATGGCTGGTTCCATGACCGATATCACCGCGCAGAAACGGATGGAGACGAAACTTCGTCACGCCCAGAAACTGGAAGTGGTCAGCCGCTTCGCCGGCAGCGTGGCGCACGATTTTAACAATATCCTCTCACTCATTAGCGCCTACTCCCAGGTCATCCTTGAAGAACCGCGCCTGACCCCGACTGTTCGGAAATATTCGCAGGAAATTGTCCACGGCACCGAGCAGGCCGCCGCTTTAATGAGACAGATGCTCAGTCTCAGCCGCCGATCACCAGCCGCTCCGCGTCCCGTCAATCTCAACCATCTCCTCGCCCCGATGGAGAAAATGTTGCGCAGAATCGTCGGGCGGCGAATCGAATATCAACAAAAGCTTTCCCCGAAAGTCCGCCTGATCGAAGCGGACAAAAGCATGATCGAGCAACTGATTCTCAATCTCGCAATCAATGCCCGCGATGCGATGTTTACCGGAAAGCTGACGATCGAAACGTTTTGCCAGGAGCTTTCCGCCGAAGAGTGTGCCGACAACGAAGATGCGACACCCGGTCTCGTTTGCGGCCTCCGGATCTCCGATACCGGATGCGGAATCGCCGACGACGTCCTCTCCCGGATATTCGAACCCTTTTTCACGACCAAATCCGAAGAGAAAGGAACAGGGCTCGGTCTTTCATCAGCATCTGCGGTCGTCAAACAGCACAACGGTTGGATGACGGTGAAAAGTGAGATCGACAAAGGAACTACTTTTACGGTATATTTTCCCGCCTTGAAAGATTGTTGCCCTAAACCACCCCCCGAAAGCCTGCCGCCGATCAGCGGAAACGGCGAAACCATTTTGCTCGTCGAAGATGAGAACTCGCTCCGCGAAATGACGTCGATGATCCTGACCGGTTACAATTACAATGTTCTCCCGGCCGCCTCCGGTCCGGAAGCGATCGAGATCTGGAGCAAACACAGCGACGAAATCGCCATCCTTTTTACCGACATGGTCATGCCCCACGGTTTAACGGGCATCGATCTCGGCAATCAGTTCCGGAAAGAAAAACCGTCACTGAAGATTCTTTACACAAGCGGCTACGGACTCGATTCCATTCAAAAATCCTCGGCTATCGAGGATAGCGGAAAATTTATCCCCAAACCGTACATCCCATCCAAGCTGGCAAAGCTCATCCGGGAAATCCTCGACGCCCCGGTATCCGTTGCCGGCTGATCTTGATCGAGCTTTATGCAGGACGAATTCTGGATCAGTGTCGACGGAACGGTTCTCTCACAGCACGAAACAGCTACGGCAACCGTCGAACTGATTATCCAATTCCCCTTTCGCAACGATCGCGAAAAAAGCGAGCTCCCCAACCTTCTCCCAAAACTTCAATTCAGCGAACGAAGCCGGCTCGCCCGCATCGGAATCGAACTCTTCTTAACGGGCGAAATTCAGATCGAAAAAGAGACCATCGTCGCGAAAGCCAAAGCTTTTGTTATCGACAAAGAATTCCCCTCTTTTCATTACCTGCCACAACTCCTCCGTCAGGGAATCGAGGTCGGACGCCTTTTTCATTTTCCGGAAAAAGCAAAACTGAACTCCGAGGAAATCTGGGAAGCGATCCGCGACAACCGCCTCAAACTACCGAATACGTTGTCGATCGACCGCTTCGGCCAGGTTCATTTTACCCCGCACCGACGAGTCTACAAACTTCCTCCCACCGTCTCCGAAACCGACCTCATCCAACTCGTCACCGGCAAACGTTCGCGAACGTATCTCGATAAGCTCCAAACGGCACACATAGTAAAAAACCTTTCCATCCTTCCAGGCGCCGGCCTTCTGAGCAGCTGCTCGATGTATCTGCCTCACCACTATGCCGTTCTCCACCGTGAACACGATAGCTTCGGCCTCCACACCGGAGCCGTTCTCCTCGATCCCGTCAAAACATTCGGAAGCAATATCATGCTGGAAATCTACAATTCCAGCAAACAGATCGTCGTCAACCCACTCCTTTCAATCGACCTGTTCGCCGCCCCAACCACCGATCGACAGGCCAAACAGGTATCCTTTTCCCGCTCAAGTTCCCTCCAAAAAATAACGGACGCACTCTACCGGCCGACCACCGATAGCCCCACAAAACCCAATGGCGCCGAGCGTCCGGCCGATCCCGCGAATCACGAAAATCCGAGCTTCCTGATCAGCTCCTTCAACTTTTCGGAAAAAATCGCTCGCGATGACGAAAACGAAGCTCCAGCTTCCACAATTAAAAAGGCCCTTGCGAATCCCCGGTCCGAAAACGACACATTGGTCACATCCTTTTTCCCGAATCGCTCCGAAACGGCCGAGATCCGCGCCTACCTGGGCAAGGAACAGCTCCATCGGTTGATCTTCCACCGAGCCTCGCAAAATGATCCTTTTTATCTGCCGGACCAAGCGCAGGACCACCTCAAATTCTACAAAAAGAATACGATCGAAGTTTACTGGAAATGTGCCGAACTCAATGGCATCTACACCCACACCCGCAAGGGAAACAGTAATTTCTTTATCCGCGAAGAGATCCGCCAATCATTCCAAATCTCCCCGCTCCTCGCCTTTTACGGTTCAAAATTCGAAGAGCCGAGATTGCGGGAATTGATCGAAGCCTTGACCAGATTTTTTGGCTCTTCGCTCGCGATCCTTACCGGCGGTGATCCCGAATCCCTCGCCGCAGTGACAGCTGCCGGAGCTGATTCTGACATCCTTACCGGAGCCTGTTTCCTCGAACTCGAAACAAATCACTCACCGGCCGGCCCGATCGATTTCTTCAATTCATTTCAGGAAACAGGATCGCAACACCAACAAAACTGCTTCGAGGCCGCCGATTTCTGCATCTTCAGTCCCGGCGGAACCGGCACTCTGGAGGCTGCCGGACGCGAACTTTCGAACCTGACCCGCGGCATTCGCCCACGAATCCCCTTCGTCTTCTTCAGCGATCATTACTGGGACCATTTCCAGGCACAAATCGAGACGCTTCTCATCAACCGTTTCGCTCCCTCCTGGATTCGCGACTACCTGCTTTTCACCAACGACCCGAACGAGATCGTCGAGTTCTACCGAAAATCCTTACAAGTTTTATGAAAGAGCGAGATTTACATCTGGACCGAAGTAAATCGCTATTTGCGCGCTACGTAGCGTAGGCCTCCGAGCCTGCGGAAACCGGATGCCAAAAAATGTTCGATCTTATTGGCTTTCGACACGATCGATTCTCAGCGTCGGAGCGCTAAGCTACGTAGCGTAAGCCTCCGAGCCTATGGAAACCAATGACACAGACATTCCTGTCTGTGAATTCAAAAGAAAAAAGCCACAGGCAGGAATGCCTATTTCACAAAAAAAGCACAGGTAAGATTCCGCTTCTCACGAAGCGAGCCACAAAAAACCTTTTTCTTTTTTCCTTCTGCCTTTTACCTTTTCATGCTTTCCGCCATCGGGTTGTCCCGCGCGGCCGGTTTATAAAGTTGCACCGGAGTTTCGATCATCTTCCGCGGCCAACGATTGTTTT
>DATGSL010000183.1:0-6475 GCA_035302665.1 Opitutales bacterium
ATCAGCCGCGATGATCGGATTCAGAATAAATTGAAAGTCGCCTTTTTGCCCGATTATCGGGTGACGCTTGCCGAAAAAATCATTCCGGCAGCTGATGTTTCGCAACAGATCTCGACGGCCGGGAAAGAGGCTTCGGGAACGGGAAATATGAAGCTTGCGTTGAACGGCGCGCTGACGATCGGCACACTCGACGGGGCGAATGTCGAAATTCGCGAAGAGGTCGGCGACGAAAATATCTTCATTTTCGGACTTCGTGTGCAGGAGGTTGAAGAGCTTGTTTCACGGGGATACGATCCGTTCGAATATTATTATCAAAACAATGAATTGCGCGCCGTGATCGACTGGCTCGGTTCCGGATATTTTACGCCCGATGAATCGAATGTTCTTTACGGTTTAAAAGAGCGGCTTTTGGAGGGCGGCGATCCTTTTCTGGCGCTTGCCGATTACGAGGCTTATGCGAAAGCGCAAGCGGAGGTCGATCGGGCTTACCGGGATCCGGAGCGTTGGGCGCGGATGGCGATTTTGAACACGGCGCGAGTCGGGAAATTTTCGAGCGACCGAACGATCAGCGAATATGCGGACGATATCTGGAAGCTGAAACCGGTCCGGGTTCAATGAAACGATCGACCTGAGCCGGGGGTTTAAAAGACTGCCTTCCTTATGAAAAGAAGGTGGGCATCGATGATCATGATGAGATTTTTATTGAAATGTCTGGCCGTCACTTTTGTTACTATTTTTCTGACCGGACCGCTTCTGGCTGAATCGGAAGCAACTCCGATCCCACTTGACGAATTGCCCTTTAAAGTCGGCGAACGGCTTACTTATTCGCTTCGTTGGGGAGTGATTCGCGCTGGAATCGGAGTTCTTGAAGTGCATCCGGTTACGGAGACCGACGGGGAAGAAGTTTATCATTTTTCGCTGAGTGTTCGGACGACTTCGCTTGTCGATCGATTTTATAAGGTGCGCGATCGCATCGATGGATTTGTGCGAACCGATTTTTCGGGGTCGAAGCTTTATCTTGTGAAGAAGGACGCCGGGAAAAACCTGCGGGATGTGGAAGTGATCTACAACTCCGAGGAGGGTTTTGCCCAATATTCGAATTTCGGCGAGGAGAGGGAACCGGTTGAAATTTTGCCCGGAACGCTCGATCCCCTTTCTGTTCTTTTTGCGGTCCGCTCGATTCCGTTGAAAAACGGAGAAAATGTAGAATTGCCAATTTCTGACGGAAAACGGGTATCGATGGGTGTCGCGCGCGTTCGCGGAACGAAAAGAATCACTGTGCCGGATGGAAATTACCGGACGATTCTCGTCGAGCCCGATATGAGGGATGTCGGCGGTGTTTTCGAAAAGAGCGGCGACAGCCCGATGGAGGTTTATTTCTCGAATGATGAGCGCCAGCTTCCGGTTCGGATTGCCAGCGAAGTGGTCGTTGGGAAATTTACCGCCGATCTGGTTTCGGTCGAGCAGGTGCCGGAAAAGGATCTCAAAAAATTCGAGCATCCGCGGGTCGATTGACGATCGATGTTTCCTAATCGGGATCGTATGCAACCTTCACCGGCGGCGTTTGGGTGGACCGTTCTTGACGGCGTTTTGCCTTTACCCGCAGCGGGAATGAAGTAGAGTTTCGCCTTTCGGTTCGCGCCTATTTTATCTGCACTGACTGAATTTCTTTTTCCGATGCAAGCCACGTTCAGCAAACATTTTTTCATCCGGTTGATTTTGATGGTCAGCCCGGTTTTTCTGCTGACAGGATGCGGTCCGGAGTCTGCTGAACGGCATTCGGCCGTTCGGGAAACGCGATCGGCGATTGCCGAACCTTTGCCGCTGAAAGGGCAGGTTTTTGTTGTAACCTCGAATGGAAAAAGCGTTACGCTCGGATCGGTGCCGGTGCAGCTTTTTGAGGCGGAGACCATGGCGTCCCATATCGAGGAGAAGGAGCGCGAAATCGAGTCTCAGCAGGCGGCGAAAGTGGCTCAAATACGGCAACTTGAGGAAAAAGCTGAACGCGAGCTTGCGCGAAAAGAAGAGGCGGAGCGCGGTCACTCCGAGCGTTTGAAAGAGATGCGTGCGGAGGTTGCGGAGCTGACTCGGGAGCTTGATCAAAAAAAGGAAGCGCTTGCGAAACAGATTTCGACGAATCAGGAGGCGATTGTTTTCTTTTCAAATTTTCCTCCACCGCCGAAAGGGATTCCCTCGCAAATGGAAAATGAAGCTTACGAGGAGCTTCGCGCGAAGTGGATTTCGATGAGCGCAGGTGAGCGAAAAGCCTGGAGTGCTGTTTTGATCGGAATCAGCGAGGAATTGAAGGAAGAGGAACAGCGTTTGTTGAAGGCGCGCGAGGAGGCATTTTCGGCTTTTGAGTCGGAGTTGCGCGAATTGTCGGACAAAATTGCCGGTGCGGAGGAGGAGTGGAAGAAGGCTTTGAAGGCGATTGCCGATGCGAAAGCTGCCTTGGAGGAGCCGGTCGATCGGTCGATTTATCTGGAAGATTTGCCGAAACCGCTTGCGGAGACGCGGACCGATGCCGCCGGTGAGTTTGCTTTTGAAGTCGACGATGCGCGCGGTTACGTCGTTGTTGCTCAGGTCGAACGGAAGGTGGAAGGGGAGTTGTTTGACCTCAGCTGGCTGGTTTCGGTCGATGCCGGAGAGCGTGCCCGATTATTGCTGAGCAATCACAATGTGATTGGAAGCGACCGTTAAGGGAACTAAAGTGGGGCTTTTAAAATCCGAGCCGAAACCGGCCGCTAACCTGTACCTGTTTCTTATTGTTCAATGACACAAAAGACCGATTTAGATCCCTTTGATCCAGTGGAAACCGCTATTGAAGCGATTGCGCGAGGACAGCTTGTGATCGTTACAGATGATGAGGATCGCGAAAATGAAGGTGATCTTGTGATGGCTGCCTCGAAGGCGACGCCGGAAACGATCAATATGATGATCCTTCATGGGCGCGGATTGATTTGTGTTCCTGCGCTCAGCCATCATTTGCAGCGTCTCGGGATTACGCCGATGGTGCCGGAAAACCGGGAATCGCATCAAACCGATTTCACCGTCTCGGTCGATGCAGCGGAAGGAATTACGACCGGTATCAGCGCCTACGACCGGGCGCGGACGATCCGTCTGCTCGCTGATCCGGAAACTCGTCCGGACGACCTGGTGCAGCCGGGGCATGTTTTTCCACTGCGGGCGAAACCGGGCGGTGTTTTGGAACGTGCCGGGCATACCGAAGCTTCGGTTGATCTCGCTTCTCTTGCGGGATTGCCGCCGGTCGGTGTTCTTTGTGAAATTTTGAACGAGGATGGATCGCTTGCCCGTCTTCCGGATTTGGCGGTTTTTAAAAAGAAGTTCGGCCTGCCGCTTATCTCGATCGCCGATTTGATCGAATATCGCCACAAACGGGAACAGCTGGTCGAGCAGGTTCGGGTGGAAAAATTCGAGTCGGAATTCGGCACCTTCGATTTGCGGGTTTTTGAAAGCAAAACCGATGGACGCCATCATCTCGCCTTTTGCAAAGGGACCCTCGATCCGAGCGCGACGCTCGTCCGCGTGCAGAGTCAGAATCTTTTAAGCGATGTCTTTCGCTCGACGGAATGGACGAGTCACAAAACCTTGACGCAGGCGATGCGGCGGGTGGCGGAGGAAGGTCGCGGCGTTGTTCTTTACATCAGTCAACCGGGGAGCGGGATTCCTGGCTATTTGAAAAGCCGGAAGGCGGTCGATTCCCGGAAAAAGGATACCGCTCATTTCAAAATGGATTTTCGCGATTATGGGATCGGCGCGCAGATTCTGGTTGCGCTCGGATTGAATAAAATCCGCCTTCTATCGACGCATCCTCTTCATGTTGTCGCTTTGGAAGGATATAAACTCCAGATCGTCGAGCAGGTGCCGCTTTTTCCGGAGTAAATTTCCGCTGCACCGGCGGGGAAGTTTTACGGGCCGATCAGTTGGCTGCCTCGGTGCCGAAAATGGCATCGACATAATCGTCGACCGTATATGGCTGAAGATCTTCCGGCTCTTCTCCGAGACCGAGGTAAAAGATCGGGAGTTGCAGTTCGCGGTAAATTCCGACGAGGGCACCTCCGCGGCTGGTTCCGTCGAGTTTTGTAACGACAATTCCGTCGAGGCCGAACGATTTATGAAATACCTTTGCCTGCTCGATCGAGTTCGAGCCGAGACTTCCGTCGGCGACGAGAAGCGAGTAGTGCGGCGCTTCCGGATCCTGTTTTTGCAGAACGCGCTTAATCTTCGCCAGCTCCTCCATTAAATTGCTTTTGGTGTGCAGGCGCCCGGCGGTATCGAGGAGAATGTAGTCTTTGCCGCGATTTTTGCCGGCTTGCCAGGTATCGAAAGCGACGGCTGCGGCATCGGCGCCGTGATGGCTGGCGACGAGATCGATATCGAGGCGTTCGGACCATGAGCGAATCTGTTCGTTCGCCGCGGCGCGGAAAGTATCGCAGGCGCCCATGATCACGCTGTTGCCTCTTTCGGTCAGTCTGTGGGCGAGCTTTGCGCAGGTTGTGGTCTTGCCCGATCCGTTGACGCCGATGAGGCAGATGACGGTTGGTTTTTCGGCGGCCGGCTCGATTTTTCCTTCGGATCCGCGCAGGACGCGCTTCAGGATTTCCGAGCCGATTGCGGCTACATCCTGCCCGCGGAGATCGCGTTCTTTTTTAACGGCTTTTTGAATTTCCTCAATAATTTCTGTGGTCGTTTCGACTCCGAAATCGGCCGAATAGAGAGCTTCTTCGAGCTCTTCGATCGAATCGGCGTCGAGTTTTCGGCCGGTAAGAAGACCGCGGCTTGTCTGCCAGATATTTTGGCTGGTTTTGGAAAAGCCGTCTTTAAACTTTTTGAAAAAAGTGCGCATCGGAGGAGAGGATTTTGGGTGAAAGAAGACTTAATCGTTGGAAGCCTGGCGGAGCGGACGGTCGAGTTGATCCTTTAATTTATCGAGGATACCGTTGATAAACCGGCTCGCGTCGAGATTGGAGAGCATCTTGCAGAGGTCGATTGCTTCATTGATCGAGACGATCGGCGGGATGTCGTGCCGGTAAAGAATTTCGTAAACGGCGAGACGCAGGATCGAAAGGTCGATTTTTGCGATTCGGTTGAATTCCCAATTGGCGGCGAGCTCGCGGATTTTCGCGTCGACCTCGTCGATTTTTTCGATCGCTCCGTGGATAAGCTCTTCGGCAAAGGAATAATAGTCGCGCTCTTCCGGCTGGTTTTCGAAAAAGGAACGGATGCCGGATTCGAGGTGATCGGGACGGTTAACTTCCCAGATATAGAGAAATTGGACCGCGGCGATTCTGGAATTGCGACGGCGGGAACGTAAACTTTTTTTCATTTTGCAGCCTCCCGCTCTTTTCGCAGCGAGGCAAGTTGGAGCGCGCACTCGGCGAACTCGCTGCCGCGGTTGACATCGCCGATGATCCGATGCTCGGCCTGCTCGAGATTTTCGGCGACGAGAATCCCGTTGACGACCGGCGTCCGGTTTTTCAGAGCCACAGTTTGCAGAGCATCGCCGGCGCTTTGGGCGATCACGTTATAATGGATCGTATCGCCGCGGATCAGAACGCCGAGTCCGATGCAGACGTCGAAGTTGCCCGTTTCGATCCCGAGTTGAATCGCGTAAGGAACTTCATTCGAACCGGGCACGCGGAGAACTTCGATCTGGTCGGAGGGCATTCCGGAGGCCGTGAGTCGTTCCACGGTTCGTGCCAGCAGCGTGTCGGCGAGAGTGCTGTTGTAGCTCGCCGCGACGATGAGACAGGAAAAACGGGAACCGTCGATCGTTCCGATATCTGGTTGGTCGAAGCTCATAAAAAAGTCCTGATAAAAAGTGAGGCGCGGCCTGCAGGTCAAAGTGCAATCCGTGCGGTGTTCAGCGCCTGTTCCCGGAGTCAGCCGGAAACGCAAAGAACTATTTAAAACGACCGGGCGGTAAACAACAAGCGGGAAAGTTTTCCGCGAAGTCTGCGTCGTTTTTTCGGAAGAATTTCTGGCGATTTTCCGAATAAAAAACCCGGTCGGCAAAACGATTCGCCGACCGGGCAGATCTTTTTTGAAAAATTACGCCTCGTCTTCGGCGATTTCGATGATCCGGGCGATTCCGATCAGGCGTTCATCTTTGGCGAGATCGACGAGTTTCACGCCGCGGGTCGTGCGGCCGATCACGCGGATATCTTTTACCGGACAGCGGATCGTTTGGCCGGTCGATGTGAGGCAGACGATTTCATCTTCCTCGTGAACGGTCAACGCACCGGCGACGTTGGAGGAACGGATCGCGATGACTCCTGTGCCGCCGCGGTTCTGCAGGCGGTATTCGTCAAAGACCGTTCGTTTCGCCAAACCGTTTTCGCCGGCAATCAGCAGACTTGCCTCCTTGTCGACGATCTCGAAGGTTTCGACATAATCGCCTTCGCGCAGGCGGATGCCGCGGACGCCGCGGGAGCTGCGGCCCTGAGAGCGGAGA
>DATGSL010000184.1:0-4340 GCA_035302665.1 Opitutales bacterium
CGAAGGTCTCAGCAATTTCTGTTCCGAGGTCGAATTCGACTCGGGAGGGATTGAGCGGACGTTCTTTTTCGTTGGAGCCGCCACTAACGATTAAAAGGGCGTTTTTCGGATGTTTGATTTGCGGTGGCGTTATGACAACGAGGCGATGATTCCATTCGAGGCCGCGCCATTTTTGGGAAGTCAGACGGAGGAGGTGAGCTTCGGCCTCGGAACCGATTTGATCGATTCTTTCGGCGGAGAAGGAAAATGTTTCATCGGGCCGCTGCACGTATTCGAGCAAATGATCTTCGTTTTCGGCGAAAGTGGAAAGGGTGAAAGCCGCGCACGAGGCAAAGATGGCAGCCAGGAGCGGAAGTCGGATGCGGAAGGTGGTCAAGAAAGGCATCATTCGGATATAAAGTGGCACAATTGGGTCGATTTATCGGTTAGATGAAAATGGTTTTTGGAGCTGAATTATGGATTGTCGGCGGTCGATCGGTCAATCTCAACGGGAGAAACCGGTCGCTGTTCCTTGACCTCATCCGCGAGCCTCTTCATTTTTTGAAACGATGCGAAAGCCGTTACAAATTGTTTTAGCCTGTCTGCTTTTGGCGATCGGCGCGATTGTTGCCGGGATGATCGGCTTTCGTTTTGCGCAATGGAAGGTCGATGGACGTGAGCTTCCGGGAAAAATTGGAACTGGAGAAACGGTTCCGCATCCGATCGAAGAGGAGGCTTCGCAGCCGGAAGAATCGGATCCGCCGCCTCTTTAAATTCGTCTCGACTCGATCCGTTTAAAAAGCCTAAGGTTCGGGCCGTGAAACGAAAAAAAGCTTCCCCTTCCTCTGTCTCCCGTCGCGATTTTCTCAAAACATCTTCCGCTGTTGTTGCCGGCGGAATCTTGGTCGGAGGTTTTCCTTCGATCGTCCGTGCGCAAACTCCCGAACTCACCAAGGATCCGATTCGGCTCGCTCTGATCGGATGTGGCGGACGCGGCACCGGAGCGGCCAATCAGGCGATGAATACCGGAGTGGACGTCCGTTTGGTTGCGATGGCCGATGCTTTTCCGGATCGGCTCGCAAAAAGTTTGGAAACGTTGAGCGGCGCTCATCCGTCGCAGGTCGATGTTCCGGAAGAACGGAGATTCGTCGGTTTTGATGGCTATAAGGAAGCGATTGCGCTCGCCGATGTGGTTATTTTAACGACTCCGCCCGGTTTTCGTCCTCTTCATTTCGAGGCGGCGGTCGAAGCCGGGAAACATGTTTTTATGGAAAAACCGGTTGCCGTCGATGCGCCGGGAATCCGAAAAGTTCTCGAAGCGGCTGCGAAAGCAAAGGAAAAAGGGCTCAAGGTCGGCGTCGGTTTTCAACGGCGGCATCAGGATGGCTACGTGGAGACGGTTAAGCGCATTCATGACGGGGCGATTGGCGAAACCGTGTCGTCGCGCTGTTATTGGAATAGCGGAGGCGTTTGGGTGAAACCGCGGCAGCCGGAATGGACGGAGCTCGAATACCAGATGCGCAACTGGTATTATTTCAACTGGCTTTGCGGCGATCACATTGTCGAGCAACATGTTCACAATATCGACGTGATCAATTGGGTGAAAGGCGCTTTTCCGATCCGCGCGCAAGGTCAGGGTGGCCGTCAGATCCGCACCGGCATCGATCACGGCCAAATTTTCGATCATCATTTTGTCGAATTCGAATATGCCGACGGCACTCGCCTTTACAGTCAGTGCCGCCATCAGCCGGGCTGGAATAATGTTTCCGAATTTGTTCAGGGAACCCGTGGAAAAGCTTCGTTGGCTGGTTATGAGATTGAGGGAGAGGAACTTTGGAAATATTCCGGGGATAATCCGAATCCGTATCAGATTGAGCACGATGTTCTTTTCGACGCGATCCGCAATAACAAGGTTCACGATGAGACCGATTATGGGATCAAGAGCACGATGTGCGGGATTCTCGGCCGGATGTGCACCTATTCCAATCAGATGATTTCCTGGGATGATGCGTTGGCGTCGACTGTCGATTTGGCACCGGACGTGCTTTCGTGGGAATCGGTGCCGCCGGTTTTGCCGGATGCGGATGGACGTTATCCGATTCCGGAGCCGGGGAAGATCGACGTTCTCTAAGCGAAATGCGGACGGAAAAGGAGAAGATGCTGGCGGGGGAGCTGTATGATGCGTTCGATCCGGAGTTGGTGCGCGAGCGGGAACGTTGCCGGGATCTTTGCCAGTTGTTAAACGAAACGCGGGAAGGAGAGCAGGAGGAGAGACGGCGGATTTTAACGAAACTTTTTGGTTATGAAAGCGATGTTTGGATTCAGCCGCCTTTTTTTTGCGATTACGGGACCAATATTTCGCTCGGCAAAAAGGTTTATTTCAATTTCAACTGCGTGATTCTCGATGTCATGCAGGTCGAAATTGGGGATCACGTGCTTTTTGGTCCGGCCGTGCAAATCTACACGGCGACCCATCCGCTTGATGCGGAAATCCGGAGGGGAGGTCTCGAATTTGCAAAAGCGATTTCGATTGGCGATGACGTTTGGGTTGGCGGCGGCGCGATTCTTTGTCCGGGCGTAACCATCGGCGCGCGTTCGGTGATCGGAGCGGGAAGTGTTGTCACCCGGTCGATTCCGGCGGATGTTTTTGCGGCGGGAAATCCATGCCGGGTGATTCGGCCGATCGGTGGCGGGTGAAGGTTGGCGCGGTCTGTGAAAGGAGTGCGAAGGCCGTTCCGCCGCTCTGCTTGCAAAGGTTTCCGCTGGAGCGTAACCTAGTTTTTTGAGCCTATGATTTATGATCGACCATATATGCGGGATGATTATCGTCCGAAGCAGCCTGAGATTCTCAAGTGGATTATATTGAGCACGATCGGTGTTTTTATTCTTCAGGTAATTCTTGGGAACTGGTTCCACAATCCATATTTTTTCGGACGGTTTTTTGCGCTTTCGACGGTCGCGGTCGGTCACGGTTTTCTTTGGACGGTTATCACCTATGCATTTCTGCACGGCTCGTTCCTGCATATTCTGGGAAATATGCTCGTTGTTTATTTCATGGGCCGCGAATTGCTTCCGATTCTCGGGGCGAAGCGATTTTCGCAGCTTTATTTTGTGGCGGCTGCGGGCGGTGGGATCGTGTGGCTGACGCTTGCCTTTCTGCTCGGGAATCAGGTTCCTTTGATGGGCGCTTCGGCAGCAGCTTTTGCGCTTCTGATCGTTTTTGCCTGTCTTTATCCGAATCGAAAAGTGACGTTGCTTCTCTATTTTATCATCCCGATCACGATCCGGCCGAAATACATCGCTTATTTTGCCGTTGGAGGAACTCTTTTTGCACTTTTCTTTTTTGAACTTCCGGGAATGACGAATACTGCTCATTCGGCGCACTTAGGGGGAATTATTGTCGGCTGGCTTTTTTATCAATATGCATTTGGGAAAAGCGCCAGCCGGAGGAAACGGCCACAGGGAGTCGAGTTACCTGGCTGGTTTAAGAAAACGAGGAAGGCGAAGGAAAGTCCGAAGTTTACGGTGAATATAGTGAACCGGAAAGTTCTTCAAAAGGAGGTCGATCGGATTCTCGACAAGATCAACTCGGAAGGATTCGGTTCGCTGAGTGAGGAAGAGAAAAAAGTGCTCGACCGGGCGCGCGATATTCTGAGCCGCTAGGGTTTTAGTTTCGGTGCAACCCTTTCACCAGCAGGTTCTTGATCGGTTACGTGATTCGGAGATTGCGCGCTCGATTTATCCGCTTTCGCCGGAAAATGAAGTTCGACTCGATCGATTTGCGCGCCTGTCGCCTCTTTATCGGCAATTTCTGCTCAATCATCCGCACGATCTTTCCTGGCTGCTTGAGGAGCCGTTGAAAGGGAAGAAGTCGAGCGGACAGGAGATTTTCTATGAATGGAATCGGTTTCATGGAAATGTTGCCCGCGATTCGAGTCATTTCTTGCCGGTGCTCCGTCGGTTTCGCCGCCGGATGTCGATGCGGATCGCCTGGCGTGACATTTACGGAATTCATTCGTGTCAGGAAACGATGAGGGATCTTTCGGCGCTTGCGGAGTTTTGTGTCCGCGAGTGTTATGCGGCTGCATGTGATCATTGGGAGAAGCATTATGGCGAGCCGTGGGATGATCTGGAGGATCAGCGCGCTCGTTTTTGTGTTCTGGCACTCGGAAAACTCGGCGGGCGCGAGCTGAATTTTTCGTCCGATATCGATCTGATTTACTTCTACGAAGGCGACGGTTTTTGCCGGAAGGAGGGGAAACCGGGAAAAGTGGAGACGCGGCGGTTTTTTGAGAAAGTTGCGGAAATGTTCACGCATTCGTTGCAGGAGCAGACCGAGCACGGATTTTTGTTTCGCGTCG
>DATGSL010000185.1:0-3266 GCA_035302665.1 Opitutales bacterium
TTTGTGATTTTGCTCCACCGTTTTCTGGAAGAAGTTCGCACGGAAAAAGAATTTTTCTCGCGCGAAAACCTGCAAACCGGCCAGATTTTTCCGATCGCAGCCGATCCTCTCGGCGCTCCGCTTTCGATCGATTTTCGCGACCGTGCAGGAAACGAATTTATCACCGAAGCTCCCGCCCGTTCGCGAACGCTCCTGGCTCCGGGTGAAGCTGGTTTTCTCGAAGTCAGACAAGGCGAAAAAAGTCTTTTGCAGGCTGCGGTTCATTTTGCCGATTCCCGCGAAGCCGATTTTCGCGACGCAACCTCGCAAACAAGCGGCCCCGACCCGAAAGTGGCGATGCTTGAAAGAAATACGACTGCCGATTTCCTCGCTCCGCTCTGGCTTCTCCTCCTCGGAGGCGTCGTGATATCGAGCTGGTGGTTTACCGGTCGGCGCGCCCGAACCTGATTTTCCGATGCGTTTTCTTTCTCCAGAATGGTTTTTACTTCTGCCGATTCTCTTTTTATGCGCGTGGTGGTGGAAAGGAATCGGATTGCGGCAACCGCTCCGTTTCAGCTGCGCGTTGTTGCTGATCGTCATTCTGGCCCAACCGCAGGTCCGCCGCCTGCAAGATGGTCTCGATCTGTGGGTTCTCGTCGACCAATCGGCATCGGTTCACGAACATTTGGCTCCGCGTTTGCCCGAATGGGAAGGGTTGCTCGAACGATCGATGGGCGCCGAGGACCGGATTGCTTATCTCGATTTCGGCGAGGAAGTTCTGATCCGCGGAGACGACGACAGTCTCGATTTTTCAGGAAACCGGGAGCAAAGCCGGATCGCCACTGCGGCACGATTCGCTCTTTCCCGCATGGCCTCGGATCGTTCCCACCGCCTTCTCCTTTTTAGCGATGGATACAGCACCGAACCGATCGGCGATCTGGGCGAACGGCTTCTCGCGCAAAATGTGGCCCTCGACTTCCGTTTAACCGGCGAAAAAAGCGGCCCCGATTACAGCATCAACCAGGTTTCCATGCCCCATCGCGTGCAGAGCGGAGAACCGTTTTTGATCGAGATTTCCGCAAGCGGCCAACCAGATGCGACCGTTCCTTTCAGTGTTTCGCGAAATGGTCGGCTCTCGACGCGCGGCGAAATGCAAATCCGTCAGGGACGCGGACAAATCCGCTTGGCCGAACGCATTTTTCAGAGCGGTTCCCACCATTACGAAATAGCCATTCACCCCGAAAATGATTCGCATTCGGGCAATAATTTTTCCGGAAAATGGATCGAGATCTCCGGCGGCCCGAGAATTTTGCTGATCACCGGATACACCGACGATCCATTGATTCCGATTCTTCAAAATCAGGGCTTCGAAATCGACGTCGAGCTGGCACCATCGTCGCTCCATATCGGTCGCCTGACCGGCGCGCGGGCCGTCATCATCAACAACGTTCCCGCTCAGGAAATACCTTCGACCTTCATCAACGCGCTCGATTTTTTCGTTCGTATCCAGGGCGGCGGCCTTTTGATGGCTGGAGGAAAACGGAGTTTCGGCGCAGGTGGACATTTTGACTCGCCGATTGCGGAGCTGCTTCCCGTATCGACCGAGTTGCGGCAGGAGCACCGGAAACTCGCGGCGGCGATGGCGATTGTTCTCGATCGTTCGGGCAGCATGCAGGCCGGAATCGGGGGCGGTCTGACGAAAATCGATCTCGCAAATGAAGGGACTGCGCAAACAATCGAACTTCTTGGACCGGGCGACGCGGTCGCGGTTTTTGCGGTCGATACAGAGCCGCACACGATCATTCCGATCACCGAACTCGGAAACAATACAAAACCTCTGACCGATGCCGTGCGAAGAATCGCAAGCGCCGGCGGAGGTATCTTCGTCTATACCGGCTTACAGGCTGCATGGCAGGAATTGCAGAAAACCGATCATGGTCAGCGACATGTGATTCTTTTCGCCGACGCCAACGATGCAAAAGAACCGGGCAACTATAAAGCGTTGATCGATGAAATGGTGAACCAAGGAACAACGATCAGCGTCATCGGCCTCGGAACCGAAAGCGATTCGACCGCCGATTTCCTGAAAGATATTGCCGAGCGGGGCGGGGGCCGGATCTTTTTCAGCGCCGATCCGCAGGAAATCCCGGCGATTTTCGCACAGGAAACTGTCACGATTGCCCGATCGATGTTTATCGAGGAGCCAGCGCCGACCCAAAGAACGGCCGGCTGGATGGAAATCGCGGCCCGTCAACCCGATTGGCCAGCCGCCGTCGACGGTTTCAATCTCAATTATCTGAAACCGGAAGCGACCGCCGGGCTTTTGTCCGCCGACGAAAACGAAGCGCCGCTCGTCGCTTTCTGGCAACGCGGAATCGGACGGAGCGCCGCGGTGAGTTTCCCACTCGGAGGCGAATTTTCCGAATCGATCCGCAACTGGAGCGGTTACGGTGATTTTATTCAAACTCTCGGACGGTGGCTCGCCGGAGATGAGATGCCACCCGGATATACGCTCCGCAGCTCGATCGATGGCGATCAACTCTCGCTTGAACTTCTCTACAACGATCAACGCGAGCAGGACCTCGCCCGCCATCCGCCTCAACTCTTGATCAATCGCAGCTCGTCGAAATCGACCGAACCGCTCATCTGGGAACGAATGGAGCCGGGCCGTTTCGAAACCCGCGTTACGCTTCAGCCGGGAGATCCGGTCCGCGGCGCAGCACAAGTCGGAGCCTATGCGATTCCCTTCGGTCCGATCGTTCTCGGACGATCGCCCGAATGGGACTTTGACCCGCAACGAATCGAAGAACTCCGCCATCTCGCAAACCTCAGCGGTGGCGAAGAACGGCTCGATCTTTCACGAATCTGGGAAAGTCCCCGCCAAATTGCGTTTGCCGATCTCCGCCTTCCCCTGCTCCTTCTTTTCTTCCTTCTCTTTTTGGTCGAAGCTGCCTGGACCCGCCTCGGCGGCCGTCTCCCCAAACGGATGTTGAAAGAAAAATCTCGAAAAATCGCGCGGCCAAAAAGAAAACGGCGACCGCGCGTTCCCAGAATCCCTCAATCGCCACCGGCCGAAACTCCGGTTGAAGAGAAAACGGAAACCGATTCTCCTCAAGAAAGGATCGTATCGACTGAAAAACGTCGAAGTCGATTCGACCGAGCCAAACGCCGCGGACTTTAAGCCGTTTCCTTCTGTTCTTTCATACCGCTGGTCAGCTCCAGCCTGCGTCGCTCACAAATTCTCCTTGCCATTGCGGGAAGCATCGCAAAAGGTTGATTTTACGGCT
>DATGSL010000186.1:0-6276 GCA_035302665.1 Opitutales bacterium
GAGCGCTCAAAAATAGATCAAAGAGAAGGCCGCGCGTCAGGTCAAAGCGCAATATCGAATGGATTCCGCGAATCTAAAAAACGAACGGACTCCCGGAGAGTATTTTCCGAGAAACGGGCAACGTCGGGATCCGGCTGGTTCACCCGTTATTTCCTTACGTCCGGTTCTTTCGAATCGTCGGCGCGCTCCTCTTTTTCCTCTTCTTCGAGAGCTTTTTTCCAAGGACGTTCGCGCATTTCTCTGATATGTTCGCGTCGCTCCTCCGGAGTCAGCTTTCGCCATTCTTCGCGCATTTTCCGCCGTCTTTCAGGAGAAATTTTTCGGATCTCCTGCAACCGCTCGCGAAATGCCTCGCGCTCGTCGGGTGTCATCGCTTCCATTTTCTCCAATGCTCGGCGAATCCGGGCCAATTTTTCAGGCGGCATCGTCAGCAATCGATCGAGAACTTCCATTTCATCGCCGCGATGCATATGCCGATGTTCGCGCCCGGGAAACTCTCGATCGGGAACGGGGCGATCCGGCTCACGGGGAGGCACGTCTGTCGGCGGTGGAGGCGGTTCTCCTCTCGGTGGCGCAGAAGGAACCTGTGGCAATTCATTCGGCGGTGGAGATTCGTTTTGCGAACGTTCGGTCCGATCGGATTCGAGCCGATCCTCAACAATCGTTGCCTTTACCGGAAGTTGCACCAACGCGCCTGCGACAAGAGCAAAGGTCGCGATCGGAAAAAATTTTAAATGAAAAGATCGAATTTGCATAAAGACTCCCAATCAATTTTCTGCGAGCAAAGTCAGAAATTCGAAAGCCTCTTCCGTATCTCTATCCGACAGTGCAGCAGCATCGGCCAAAAGTTCCTCCAGAGCAAGAGCCCGGCTGTAAAACAAGACAGGATGACCTTCCTGAGCGGCCCGAAGTGCCAATGTCAACTCATCGGCGGTCGTCCAATCGGTCGCATTCGGCTGAACTTCTGCTACTTCAACCGTTTGAGGCGATTCCGATGAGATTGCGGTCATATTTTGCGTTTCGAAAATATTGAACGCGGGAACGAGGAAAAGGGCGATCGATGCTGCCGCCGCACCTGTCCAGGCGCCGAGACGGATGATTTTTGCCCGTTTTTTTCTTCGGCGCACCGCTCCGAGAGTCCGTGTCGAAAAGTCATCGGATGCGAGCTCCTTTATCTGGAAAAGTTCGTCGAGCATCTTTTCCGGATCGATTTCACGGCGATTGGAGAAATTCGAGTTCATAGATGTTTCGTCAATTCTGCTTTCAAGACCTGCCGCGCCCGGTAGATCCATGTTTTAATCAAGCTTTCGCTGGTGCCCATTATTTCGGCAATTTCCGCATAACTCAACTCCTGCTGCCGCAAGAGAAGGATCGCAGTCCGGTGATTTTCCGGCATTTGGGTAAGTGCCCGTTGAAAAATCTCCTCAAGTTCAAGGAGGCTCAATTCCGGATCGGCAGCCGCCGGTTGCGGAAGTTCTTCAGGAGCGTAAAGATTCAGCGGTTTTCGTCCGCGACGGCGATATTCGTTCAACAAAACGCGCCGTCCGATGTGAAAAAGGTAGGTCGAAAATTTGGCCTTCGGTTCGTATCGCTCGGCGGCTCCGTGAAGTTTAATGAAAGTCACCTGAGCCATATCCTCAGCATCGGCGCGCGAGCCGATCGAGCGGTAAAAATAATTGATCAACGGATTCTTCCAGCGCTCGATCAACTGCTCCAGCGCATCTTCATCCCCTTCCTTGACCCGCAGCATCAACGCGATATCGTCGTCAGCGAGGCTCTCGTCGCCTTCCACTTTCTCGCCCATTATTGCCGCCTGACGAGGTTTGTGCGGCCGTTCCGCCACCGCTGGCGCGGAAGCACCGAATGAAAGCAGCAGGCTTTCGGAAAAAGTTTCTCTCGCATCATACACGGCATCAACTTAATCACCGGACCTCCGCAAAAGGTTGCACTCCTTTTTCTCCCGCTTTCGTTGATGAAATTGTGAACAATATGTGAATCAAATTTCCTTGCCGGACGCAAGCTTGCGGCTAGCCTCCATTCTACTTTCGATAGGCTTCCGATAGCGCAGTTTTCATTGCAAAATGGTTGCTCCGATATTTTCTGAACCCCTATATGTTGTGATTAAAAACCTAATTAACCACAATATCTTGTGGTTTTTTCCTTTTCTATCCCGACGCGCTCCCTATAGTTGATCATCTTTTGAATACCCTGCCCGGTCGGCGACCAGCGCCTCCGTTTTCCGGGCTTCACGACAGAGCGCTGATCAGAATTACACCTCATCGAGCCATGGAAAAAACTTATCAGATTGGAAATAAAAAATTCGTCCTCGACCGGGCCAAGGCAGAGGCCGCCTTCGAGGCAAAAAAGATCATCAACGGCCGCGAAACGATGACGTTCAACCTGCTGCCGTTGAAATATCAGTGGGCTTACGATCTTTATCGCAATATGAAGGCGAACCACTGGGAGCCGGAAGATATCCCGATGAACAAGGATATCGAGCAGTGGCGTCACCCCGACATTCTAAGCGATGTCGAACGATGGATCATCATGATGGGGATCGGCTATTTCTCTGCTGCCGAAGGAATTGTCGGTGACAATGTTATCCATGTCGTCCGCGAACTCGTGACCGCTCCGGAGCTAAAACTCGTTCTTGGCCGTCACGCTCATGAAGAGAATATTCACGCCGATTCGCTTCTCTACATGATCAGCTCCCTCGGCATCAATCCGCACGAGTGCGAGGCGATTTTTGAAGATATTCCGACCGTTGTCCGCAAAAATGAATTTGTCACAAAAACGAGCCGCGCCCTTCGCCGCGATATCGATCTGACGCAGCTCGAAAACAAGCAGCTTTTGGCCAAAAATATCTTTGTTTTCGGTCAGTGCATGGAAGGAACCCAGTTTTACGGGCTTTTCGGGATGATCCTTTCGCTCTACCGGCAAAACAAATTTCCGGGTATCGGACAGATGTTTCGCTACACCTTGCGGGATGAATCGAACCACATCGAAGTTTTCCGCCGCCTTTTGATGGATCTCGTCAGCGAAAATCCGGAGGTTTGGACGCCGGAATTCCGCGACGAGCTGCGCGAACTGATGCGGGAGGCAGTAAAACTAGAAAAAGATTTTATCGCCGATTGTTTGCCAGTGAATGCGGTCGGTCTCAGCGCCGATGAATTCATGCAATACATCGACTACATCGCCAACCGGCGCCTCGAAGGTGTCGGATTGGAGCCGCTCAATCCGGGCGTTCAGAATCCGCTCCCCTGGCTTGCCGAGATGATGGACATCAAAAAAGAGCAAAACTTTTTTGAAGGAACCGTCACCGAGTATCAAAAAGCCAGCTCCCTCCAACTCGCCGACGATGATGAACTATAAAGAAGGAAAAAATTAAAAGGTAAAAGGCAAAAAGACCTTCAAATGACCACCAATCCGCCCAATCTCTCTAAGCGAACAAAGGAGTTTGCTCTTCAGATCATGCGGCTGGTCGATCTTCTTCCAAATACGCATTCCGGCCGTACCGTCGCCAGCCAAATGGTCCGCTCAGGTCTCTCGGTTGCGGCAAACTATCGGGCAGCTCTCAACGGCAGGTCCAAAGCTGAGTTCATCGCGAAACTTGGGACCGTTCGGGAGGAAGCGGATGAAACCGTTTTCTGGCTCGAAATAATAATGGAGAGCGGGCTATTAAAATCTGATCAAGTGGTCACCCTTCACAAAAAAGCGCTTGAGCTTTTTGCCATTTTTACGACTTCAATCAAGACCGCGAAAAGCACCAATACTCGCGGGCAAATATCCTGATACGTTTTAAATTACTTTTTCCTTTTTCTTTATACCTTCTACATTTTTATGTCTCTCAAACAAGATACTGCTCTTAAAAACGTTGTTTTTCAGGCGGCTGAGGAAAAGCCGCGCTTTTCATGGGCCGAAACTCTGACGGGAATTTCCTTCCCAAAAACCGAGTTTCGAATCATTCGCTCGACCGGCGAGGAACCGTTCGATCCGGCGAAAATTGCCGAAAGTATCGGTGAAGCCATCACCGATCTCGAAATTTCCCGCAACAACAACGATATTTTCAACGAGAAAAACCGCACCCTCACCGCGCGGGTTACCAAGGAGGTCGTCAACAACCTCGACCTGATCGCCAGCGACGAATCGCCGCCAAAAGTTCGATCTCACGATCTTCACCTTCTGATCGAGAAAACGCTCGCCGACAACGCCGCTTACGAGGTCGCAAAGAGCCTCATTTTTAATCGCGCCTTCAACCTTCCGCACGTCGGCGAAAAGAGCACGATCCGGGTGATTCGCCGCAACAATCAGGTCGCCCCCTGGAATCAATCGAAGGTCGAAATCGCCGTCCGCAAAGCATTTCTCTCGCTCCAGCGGGACTCCGCACCGGCTGCCGAAGTTGCCGAAAAAGTCACAGCGCGAGTCAAAAATTCCGGACAAGCCTTTGTCCACATCGAAGAGGTGCAAGATATTGTTCAAGAAGAGTTAATGAAAGCCGGCCACTTCAAGGTCGCTGAGCATTACATTCTTTATCGCGCGCAGCGGGCAGCCGATCGTCTCCTGACCGAGGAGAAACAGGAGCCGGTTCTCGAGCAGGAATCGATGATCGTCGTTAAAAAACCGACCGGCGAATCGGTTTTCTGGGATGGCACCGATCTGAAGGCACGGATCAAATTTGCCCTGATCGATCTCGATCTCGCCATCACGGAAGAAGAAATCGAAAAAAATCTCCGCCGTTCACTTTTCGACGAAATCACCGAGGCCGATCTCCAGCGAACCATTATCCTGAACGCCCGGACGTTGATCGAACGCGATTCCGATTTTGCAAAGTTCTCGGGCAGAATTCTTCTCACTTATATTTACGAGGAAGTACTCGACTGGGATATTCTCCGCGACGGAATTGGCGGACTCAAGGAAGCCCATCAGCGTTATTTTTCCCAATATCTTCGCCGCGGCATCGAAATCGATCGTCTCGATTCCCGCCTGCTCGATTACGATATCGAAAAACTGGCTGCGACTCTCGATCCTTCGGCCGATCTCGGTTTCGACTACCTCGGAATCCAGACGCTTTACGATCGCTATCTGATTGTCGACAAAACGGGAAAAACCGATCGTCGCCTCGAAACTCCTCAGATTTTCTGGCTGCGTGTAGCGATGGGACTTTTCCTCGAAGAGGACAAAAAGGACCGCGAAGATCGGGTGATCGCGCTCTACGAACTTTACCGGACCCGTCGTTTTTGTTCTTCCACGCCGACGCTTTTCAACTCCGGCACGCCACATTCGCAACTCTCTTCCTGTTATCTTTATTATGTCGACGACTCGATCGAAGGAATCATGTTGCGCGGTATCGCGGAGAACGCGTTTCTTTCCAAATGGGCTGGCGGGCTCGGCGGTTCTTGGACAGCGATTCGCGGCACCGGCAGCCACATCGCTGGCACGAACGGCGAGAGTCAGGGTGTTATTCCTTTCCTTAAACTCCACAACGACCAGCTGATCGCCGTCAATCAGGGCGGGAAACGTCGCGGTTCCGGCTGCGCTTATTTGGAAACGTGGCACAACGATCTTTACGACTTTCTCGAACTCCGGCGAAATACCGGTGACGATCGCCGCCGCTGTCACGATATGAACACGGCGAACTGGATTCCGGATCTTTTCATGAAACGGATGGAAGCGCGCGAAGATTGGACCTTTTTCCGTTCAAACGAAGTAGCCGATCTTCATGAGCTTTACGGGCAGGCATTTGAAGAAAAATATGTCGAATACGAAAAACTCGCGAAAGAAGGAAAGATTTTCGGAAAAACGGTTCCCGCTCTCGAAGTCTGGAAAAAAATGCTCCAGATGCTCTTCGAGACCGGCCATCCGTGGATGACTTTCAAAGATGCCTGCAACGTTCGAAGTCCGCAGGATCACGCCGGAGTCATTCATTCGTCCAATCTTTGCACGGAAATTACCCTTAACACCGGCAAGGATGAAACCGCTGTTTGCAACCTCGGCTCGATCATCATCGACAATCATCTCGATGAGAACGGCGAAATCGATCACGCAAAACTTCGCAAGACGGTCCGCATCGCGGTACGGGCACTCGACAATGTCATCGACATCAATTTTTATCCGACCGAGGCGGCAAAAACCTCGAATATGCGCCACCGACCGATCGGTTTGGGCGTAATGGGATTGCAAAACGCCCTTTATAAACGGGGAATTTCCTTCGCATCGGATGCAGCCGTCGAATTCAACGACGAAATGATGGAGGCGATTGCCTATTACGCCTACGAA
>DATGSL010000187.1:0-4246 GCA_035302665.1 Opitutales bacterium
TTGAGGCGGTTTGGGAGCTTCGGGCGGATAATCGAGTGGTTGCGGATGGAGCGGTTTGGGAGAATTCGTTGCACTGGGATGGCGAAGATATCGAGCAGCTCGTATCGGTTCTTAGCAGTGCGGTTGCCGGACTTTCGGAACAGGTTGCAGGCGCAATTGAGAAACTTTGATTTCTACCTGGTTGCGTTACTATTTACTTAAAAAAGTTAGCGAAATAATCCCGGATTGTGAGAAAAAGGAACTGGGATCTCTCGCGCGTTGCCCTCGTATGCGGTGAAGGTTTGCGGACCGGAAACTGTCGGTTCGGGCGGCGATGGTTAGCTTCGGAACCGCTTATGCCGATCGGGAGATCGGCGCGCCCGGGAACGCCAATCTCCTGATTGGCAGAAGCTATAAAAAAAACCACATCAAAAGCCAGGCCACCAAACCGCCACTTTTCTCCAGAAGGCCCGAAAGTAAATACGCCGGTAAAAAAGCTGAAAACGTTTCGGCTTTTGCGGCGCCGTTGAAAACGTTGTTCTGGCATTTCTGTTGATGGCCGGAATTCCATTACGGATCGACGTCTATTTTTGCAATTGATTCTCCCGGTTAGTTCCGAATGCTGAATTCGTCCTCTTCCGGTCGTTGATGAGGAAGTTAACCAATAAAAAAATGAGTGCTTCTTCGGACGAAGTGAAAACTACCTCCACAGTTACCGCGTCGATTTTGAAAACGGATTCAGGGTCTGAATCAAATTTGAAAGATTCGCCGCCGGCGCAGCGATTGATGTCGCTCGATGCTTTGCGCGGTTTTGACATGTTCTGGCTCGTCGGCGCGGCGGCGGTAGCGAATGCGTTGAATCGGATGGGGGATTCAGCGGTTTTGAAAGCTGTGGCCGCGCAACTTGTTCATCCGCCGTGGGCCGGTTTCACTTTTTACGATCTGATTTTCCCGCTCTTTGTTTTCATTGTCGGCGTTTCGACTGTATTTTCGCTGCGAAAAGCGATTGAAAAGGAAGGGCGCCCGGCAGCGGTTCGAAGAATTGTTCGGCGATCGATCCTCCTTTTTCTCGTTGGAATCTATTATGCAGGCGGTTTCAGTCGACCGATTGAAGAAATCCGCTGGGCCGGTGTATTGCAACGGATTGCCCTCTGTTATTTCTTCGCGGGAATCTTATTCTGTTATCTGAAACCGCGGGCATTGGTGGCGACCTGTGCCGGATTGATCATCGGGTATTGGGCCTTGATGACCTTTGTGCCGGTGCCCGGATTCGGAATGGGATCGTATGCAGAAGGGGAAAATTTGGCTAATTGGCTCGACAGCCAATTGCTTCCGGGGCGGCTTTATCGCGGAACTTGGGATCCGGAGGGAATCCTCAGCACGTTGCCGGCGATTGCGACCGCCTTGCTCGGGGTTTTTGCCGGACTGCTGCTTCGGGAAGGGAAAATGTCGCAGACTCGGAAAACGCAATGGTTGCTCGGAGCCGGGGCCGTCGGGGTTTTTCTCGGTTGGCTCTGGGGATTTCAGTTTCCGATCAACAAGCATATCTGGACCTCTTCCTTTGTGCTCGTGACGGGCGGATTGAGTGCGATCTTACTCGGAGTTTTTTATCAGGTCATCGATGTCTGGGGCTGGCATAAATGGGCGATGCCCTTTGTTTGGATCGGGATGAATCCGATTACGATTTATCTGACGTTCAACTTTATGAACGTTGGGAATCTGGCTCGCCGTTTTGTTGGCGGCGATATTCAGAAGTTTTTAAATGAATGGGTCACCGGTTTTGGCGATTTGTTGGTTGCCATCGTTATGCTGTTGCTCGCTGTCCTTTTCTGTCGCTTCCTTTATCAACGGCGGATTTTCCTTCGGCTTTAATTCTTCGTAATTCGTTTGGCCTGATAAGACTTGCCGATCTCTTCGTGAAACCGTAGCACATTTATCAATGCAAAAATTCTTTCCCCTTTCCCGTCTGCTCCTCGGGCTTTCGCTTGGATTCCTCGCCGGTGGTTGTGCGATTTCGCCAATTCCGGGAACGCAAGTAAAACGTCACGGTGACGAAATCGTTGCCGCTGGCCAATTGTTTCGGGTCGGTGCGCCGGTTGTTTTGTGGATGGATCCGAATGGTTACGACGCTTATCGGGTCGAGCGCCGATTTAGTTCGCTGGAGGATGCGAGTTGGGAAAAATCCCAGGAACAGGTTTCGTATTTGAATACGCCAAATCGTTACAATATTCGTCATGAGAAGCTGACGGCGGAACAGCTGGAGCAGGTTCGCGGTGGGGGTTGGGATTTGCCGCTTTTGCAGGAAGTCGTTGATCAGTTTGTGCTGCATTACGACGTTGCTGGAACGGCGCGCCACTGTTTCAATATTTTGCATGACCGTCGCGGCTTGAGCGTTCACTTTCTGCTCGATCTCGACGGAACGATCTACCAAACGCTCGATCTGAAAGAGCGGGCCTGGCATGCGACCATCTCCAACGGACGATCGATCGGCATCGAAATCGCCAACATGGGCGCTTATGGTGCCAATGAAAAAGATCCGTTCGATCAATGGTATGCGACCGACGAAAATGGCGAAACGACGATCACGATTCCGGAACGGTTCGGAGATGGCGGGATTTTAACGGAAGATTTTGTCGGTCGTCCGGCTCGAAATGAACCGATCGTCGGCACGATTCAAGGCCGGGAATTGACTCAATACGATCTTACACCGGAGCAATATGCGTCGTTGATCAAATTGACAGCGGCCTTGTGCGAAATTTTTCCGAAAATCAATTGCGACTATCCGAGAGACGAATCGGGGAATCTGATCACGCACAAATTGCCTGATGAAGAACTGGAAAACTATCAGGGCGTTCTCGGACATTTCCACATTCAGACAAACAAGGTTGATCCCGGTCCGGCATTCCAGTGGGATTATGTTTTGGAAAATGCGCGTGCGGAACTCCGGCGCGAACGAAAATTGGAATTGCGGAGATAACTCCCCGGCGCGGCGGAAGGATCGGGCCGGAGAAATGATTGGATGTGAGAGATTTGAAAGCAACTGTTTCGATGATGGCTGCGTTGGCGGCTTTCGTGCTTTTTTCGACGAATGTGAAAGCCACGTTTCCCGAACCGTTTTTAATCAATGATGACGGCGGTTGGTGCTGGTTTCAGGACGAACGGGTTCTGATTCATGATGGAAAGTTGTGGGTGGTTTCGGTCGCAACCGGACGTTTTGACGAAGAGCGGAAAGGAAATGTCGAGGTCGCCACTTACGATCCGGCTTCGGGTGAAAGAGAGCGGTCGGTCTTGCACGAGAATCTGCAATCAAATGACCATGCGACGCCGGCGTTGCTCGCCTTGCCCGATGGGCGGGTGTTGACGATCTACAGCGGCCACAATCATTCACTGATGTATTTTCGGAAGACTGTAGAACCGAACGATGTTTCGGAATGGACTCCGGCCGAACCTTTTAGGGCTGGAGAAAAGGCGAGGGTAACTTACGCAAATTTGGTCCGTCTCAGTGAGGAGAACGACGGAGATGGACGTATTTATAATTTTTTCCGCGGGTTTGATCCGCAGTGGAAACCGTCCTGGATGACGAGCGACGACGGTGGCGAGAGTTGGGTTTCGCACGGATTGTGGATCGATGTTCCCGGTCCGCAGCGTCACCGTCCCTATGTGAAATATATCGGAAACGGACGCGACGAAATCCATTTCACTTTTACCGAAGGTCATCCGCGTATCTCCGACAATAGCATTTATCACGCTTTTTATCGTGACGGAATCTTTTATGAAACAGACGGTTCGGTGATTCATCCGGTGGAGGATGGTCCGGTGACACCGGCGGACGCGACGAAGGTTTTTTCCGGAAAAGAGACTAAAATTGCCTGGACGAGTGACATTCATCTCGATCCGGAAGGTTATCCTGTGATCGTTTTCAGCGTGCAGCATTCGGAAGGTCGGTTGGAGTACCGGGATCCGAACTGGGGTCAGGATTTGCGTTATCATTATGCACGTTGGGATGGCGAAAAGTGGCAAAAATATGAAATCGCTTATGCCGGAACACGGCTTTATTCCGGCGAGGATGATTACAGTGGATTGATTTCGCTCGACCCGAGTGATCTTTCGTCGGTTTTTATTTCGGCGAATGTCGATCCGGTCACGGGGGAAGCATTGGAAAAAGGGCGCTATCAGATTTTTCGCGGTAGAACGGAAGATGGCGGTGCGAGCTGGAGCTGGAAGCAGATAACCGACGATTCTGACCGCGATAACATACGCCCGGTCG
>DATGSL010000188.1:0-3553 GCA_035302665.1 Opitutales bacterium
TCACCACGCGAAACATGCCGTGGAACGATCTTTTTTCTCTGAAAAATCTCCCGGAGCAGGGCAGGGGAGAGCGGACCACTCATACGAATGACCGAAATCGCCGCCTCGCCGTGGGCAGTTGCCTGCGCAACGATGGTATCCTGAAAATCCGACATGACGCTTTTTGAAAAAGAACCAAAATAGCACAGGAAGAGGCAAGTTCCACCTCAATCTCAGCAGGAAAACCGATCCTCTTTCCACTCGCCGCAATTTCACAGTACCGAACCGGTGCGCTTCAGAATCAATCACGCACAACCAGACAATCGGCCATCAAATCGTGTAGCGCTTGTTTTCTCCGGGTAAAGGCAGCCATCAGATATCCGATCAAGAAAGTCAGGCTCGACAAAAATTTCCCGAAATGTCGCCCGCTCGCTCGGCCGAATCCGATCCGCCGTCCTTCAAGATCAGTAACTTTCAGATCAATCGCCATTTTCCCCAGAGTCGCCTGGCTCGCAGATGATTCCATTAAAGCAAAATAAAGCCAGCCGGTCACGATCCCTATGACGAATCCAGCTATTCGAACCCTCGCTTCCGGAAGATTCCCAAGAAGCATCCCCCCGACGAAACCGACAATAAAGGAGACGATAACGAAGGCAATATAGACGACGATCCCGTCGAGAAAAGCTGCTATCACACGCCGCCAGAACACCGCATATACTTGATCCAAAGTCCCTTCCGAAACTTCATCCGGATCTGAACCTGCTACTGGAGAAGGAGGAGGCGGATTCGCCACTGCCACAGGCGCCTCCAAAAATTCCTGGAGCGGTCGCCATTCGCTCATTCCTTCGGTCCAATAATGTTGATCCGGTTTCAGATGTCCCGCCCGCAGCATCGCTTCGACCTGCTCCGGATTGTATTGAGCTTGTGCGCCCGATTCCGTAACGACAAATATAGTACGGCTCATTTGATTTTTGGGATGATGGGTTAACTTTGGAAGAAAGCGCCCGCTAACAGCGCTTACATGTTCGCAGATGAGCTAATCCTTTCCCCTCAACAAGTGCAAACCGAATCCTTTACATCCCGAAGGCTCGCATCACCGCCGTTAAACTGCTTTTTAAAAAACCTTTCTACTTGATGTTGCATCGCCCGCGTAAATACTTGAAAAACCTCCACATTACAGACCGATGATTGCCGAGAATCCCGAAGAATTGTACGAAAAATTTGTATTGGGAAATTATCCCAAAGCACCGTTGACGCTCGTCGAAGGCAACGGAGTTTACGTCCGCGATGACACCGGAAAGGAATATCTCGATTTCAGCGGCGGTATCGGCGTGAACTCCATCGGTCACGCGCATCCCTTTTGGGTGCAACAAATTGCACAACAGGCCGCCACGCTCGCGCACACATCGAACCTCTACCGCAACGAACTTCAAGGCCGCGTCGCCGGCATCTTGGTCGAGAAAGCCGGGCCGGGGAAAGTCTTCTTTTGCAACAGCGGGCTTGAAGCCAATGAGGCTCTTTTCAAACTCGCACGCCGTCACGGCTTGAAGAAAACCGGAGAAGAGGGGAAGTGCTTTAAAATCATCTCTGCCCGAAAATCGTTTCACGGCCGCTCTTTCAGCGGGATGGCCGCAACCGATCAGGAACGGGTCAACAGCGGCTTCGCTCCACTTCTTCCAGGATTCGTTCACGCCGACTTCAACGATTTGGCCAGCTTCGAAGCGCAGATTGACGAACACTCGGCGGCGATCGTTCTTGAAACGATTCAGGGCGAAGGCGGAATTCATCCGGCAACCCCCGAATTCATTCAGGGCATCCGCGAACTTTGCAATAAACACGACCTCCTGCTGCTTCTTGACGAAGTTCAGTGCGGAATCGGGCGGACCGGCGACTTTTTTGCCTTTGAAGAATCGGGAATCACCCCCGATGCGATCGGAATGGCCAAAGGTCTCGGCGGCGGTTTTCCAATCGGCGCGATGTGGGTCCGCGACAAGCATACCGATTTGCTTCCGCCTTCCTCACACGGAACGACCTTTGGCGGCTCAGCACTCGCCTGTGCAGCCGCGCTGGCAACCTTGACCGTTATCGAACGCGAAAACCTCCTCGAAAATGTTTCCGAAAATGGCCCTTACTGGATGGAATTGCTCAAAAAACTCGAGGACGATTTTTCCGAACTCATCCTCTCCGTCCGCGGACGCGGCTATATGATCGGCGTGCAGCTTGCAGTCGAGCCCCCTTCTATCCTGGAGATGATGCGCTCAATGGGCCTGATCGGCATTTCAGCCGGCGGAAATGTGATTCGTTTCCTTCCGGCTCTCACAACCGGACGTCCGGAAATCGAAAAATCCGTCCGCATCTTCCGCACAGCGCTCGCCGGATCATAAGCGAATAAGCTGACCATTTTCTGGGTGAAAAAAGGCGACCGCTGATCGATCCGGACCCGAGCAAAAGATTGATTCCGGGATAGTCCTTTTTTCTTGTCGCCATTTTGATCAGGAACCGTTAAAAATTCCCTTTTATCAACGGCTAAGAGTAGAGAGCCGCTCGATCAGTTGGAGAATTTTATTATGGCAGAGAAACAATCAGATATCGGACTCATCGGTCTGGCAGTCATGGGCCAAAACTTGGCCCTCAACGTGGCCGACCATGGTTTTCGCATCTCCGTTTACAACCGGACGACCGCAACGACACAGAAGTTCGTCAGCGAAAATCCGGACACTCCCGGCGGATTGATCGGACACGAAACGCTCGAAGATTTTGTCGGGTCGCTCGCAAAACCGCGTCGCATCATCGTTTTGGTGAAAGCCGGCAAACCGACCGACGCCGTCATCGAAAGCTTACTGCCACTCCTCGATAAAGACGATATCCTGTTCGACGGCGGCAACACATTGTGGACCGATACGATCCGCCGCGAGAAGGAGTTGAAGGAAAAGGGCATTCGCTTTATCGGATCGGGTGTTTCCGGTGGTGAGGAAGGCGCCCGCTTTGGTCCCTCGCTCATGCCCGGAGGCGATTTCGATGCCTGGAAGGAAATCGAACCGATCTGGCGCGCGATCGCCGCAAAAGTAGATGACGAAACCGGACGTCCCCTCGAAGGAGCTGCGCCAGGAAAACCGGTGGAAGGCGGCGTTCCCTGTACAGCCTATATCGGACCCGACGGTGCCGGCCATTACGTAAAAATGGTCCACAACGGAATCGAATACGGCGACATGCAGATGATCTGCGAAGCTTATGCGCTGATGAAAGACGTCCTCGGCATGACGCCTCCCGAAATGGGGGAAGTTTTCTCCGAGTGGAACCGCGGCGAACTCGATTCTTTCCTGATCGAGATCACAGCCGATATTCTCAAACAAACCGATCCGGTTACCGGGAAACCATTCGTCGATATCGTCCTCGACACCGCCGGCCAGAAGGGAACCGGCAAATGGACCGCCGTTAGCTCCCTCGATATGGGCGTGCCGGCGCCGACCATCGCCGAAGCGGTTTTTGCTCGCTTGGTTAGCGCGATCAAGGAAGAGCGGGTCGCTGCGGCAAAAATTCTTCCGCGCGAACAAAAGAAATTCGAAGGCGATCG
>DATGSL010000189.1:0-3758 GCA_035302665.1 Opitutales bacterium
TCAGCGATCGGGAAGGAGTTGTTTTTGGGAAACAGAATTTTGAATTCTTTAAAAGTAATACGAGGAAAAAAAACGAAAAAGTTGAAGAAAATAGTTTGACGGAAGACTCTCGGATGGCTTTGATTTTTCTTTTCTCCTGTAAGGCGAGATAGCTCAGTCGGTAGAGCAGAGGACTGAAAATCCTTGTGTCCCCGGTTCGATTCCGGGTCTCGCCACCATTTTTAAATAACCCGCACAGCTAAGCCGCTTGCGGGTTTTTTTCTGCGAGAGAGTGTCTTAACGAATACGACCTCCGCAGTGCTTTACCCGATTTTTGTAATCAAATTCGTTCGCGAGCTGCTCGACCTCTATTTTCGTAAATTGTTACCGTTCCAGGCGACGAAAGTAACTGTCGGCATGGAGTGACTGCTTACTCATCTTTGAACTCGTCCATTCGTGCACTGCTCTCCGGTTCGGATGGCCCAATATCGAATACAGATTTGCCTCCAGTTTCTCCCAAAGGAGCAGAACTAAACGATCCTGTGCGGGTGGCAGCTATTGGCTGATTCGGGAAGATGGTTGTTTAGCCTTTCAGAACCTGAGAGGCTTTTTTAGCAAAATTTCTTTTTTTGAGGGTTTCGCTAGATTCGTTCGTAGAAACAAATATGCACAACGACCGTTTTGAAAAACTGATCAACCATCTGCGCAGGGAAGCGCTTCCGCCCTATCCGGGAAACCTCGAAGCAAATGTTTTTCGTCGGATTCGCCTTCAAGGGAAGCGAGTGGAGAGCTTGGACTCTCACCGGTTTTTTCCCGCGTTTCTGAGACTGAAGCTCGGACTCGCAGCTTTGGCTCTCGCCATTGTCACCAGCGCAGTAACTACCGCGGTGGCGATGGATTTCGCGGAACGTTCGGCCGATCGAATTCCGCCGGTCGTCGAGGGGATGGATCTCCTTCAGCTTGAACTTCTGAATCATTCCGGCGATCTGATTTGCTGTTGCAAGTGAACACAAAAACTGGATTTTATCTTCGCACAGCAGCTTTTTTTGCCCTAGTTGCGATTGTGGCTATTAGCACCACGCTTCTTCTTTACGTGCTGTGGTTCCGGCCCGGGCCGACCGAACATCCCGGAACTTCAGATATCTATGAGCAGCTGACTCTTTCACCCGAGGAGGAGCAGCGGATCGGGGCGGTTCATCAGCGATTTCAGGCGGAGCGGTCCGATATCCTGCGGGAATTCCAGCAATTGCAGGGACAGCTGGCGGTTTTACTGAAAGAGGAGGAAACTTATTCGCCCGCGCTCGCCGACGCGATTCACCAGCTCCACGAAGTTCATGCGCAGCTTCAAGAAATCAGTATTCGCCGTTTTTTCGCGATGCTGGAGACGCTTCCGCCTGAGAAGCAGGAGAAATTGCGAACGCTGGCCGCCGAAACGCTCAGTCAGCCCGAGTAGCGATCCTTTTCATGGACCCGGATCTGGCATTGATCGAGGCCATCCAAAAGGCGGATGAATCGGCGCTGCGAACATTGATGGAACGTTACCGCGAACCGATTTTTCGTTTCGCGTGGCGCTACGTTCGCAACGACACGATCGCCGCCGAGATCGCCGAAGAGACCTTTGTGAAGGTTTTCTTCAAGGCGCACTCCTTTCGACCGAAAGCCAAAGTCTCGACCTGGATCTTTTCGATCGCCGCGAATCTTTGTCACGACCACTACCGGCGGGAAGCGCGGCGAAAAATTCTGCCGCTGTTCGGTTTTCCCGGAAAAACGGACGGAGGCAATAGTACTGAAATGGCGGCTCGCATCCCGGACCGCTCTTCCGATACGGAGCAAGCGATCCTGGACCGTGAAAACGAAGCCCTTGTCGCCGCAGCCGTGGATCGGCTTCCCGCGAAACTAAAAAGCGCGTTCATCCTTTTTGCTTTAGAGGGGCACAGCCAGCGGGAATGCGCGGAGATCCTCGGTATTTCTCCAAAAACGGTGGAAACCCGCGTCTATCGCGCCCGCCGTCACCTGCGCGAAAAGCTCGGCGACCATTTTTACGGGGAGAAATAGTTGCGGGATTTTCCGCCGGAGCGCGGATCCGGATATGAGTCCAGTCCACGGGAGGAGATCGACGGCGTTTCGGCGACTGTTCGGCCAATTAACTTGACGTCCGGTTTTCCGCGGTTACTGGATGTTGTTTGGAAATGCGGCGGCCGGGATTAACATTGCTTTCATTGCTCTTCTCGACTCTCGCCCTTTTGGGCGGAGCTGAGGGAGTGATGTTGTGTCTGCACGAAGCGGGCGTTTTTCATGTCACCGCTCTTGCCAAGGCTGAGCATAATTCCGACGGAAACAGGGATGACGCCGACGATGCTTGCGGCACCGGCTCGATTAAGAGCTGCAACTGGTGCGTCGATCTGGAGGTTAAGGGGCTCGATCTGGCGGAGGTTCGGTTTGAGGATGGCGAGGAGCTTTTCGTTGTTGCGCCTGCTTTCGTCGGAACGATTCCAAGCCAGGAATGGGAAGTCCCGACCATCATTTTTTTCTCGTTTCCGCTTTCTCGTGCGCCGCCAGCTCTGCCACAGGCGCTGATTGTTGCGCAGACGACAGTTCTGCTGATTTGAATTCCTGATTATCGGTTCACGCGATTCCTCAAGAGGAGTTGCTTTCACGTGTTCCGGCGCTGGATCGCCGCCTTCACTCAACCGTATCAGGATTTTTTATGCACAGACGCAAGTGTCTTACCTTTCTATTTGTATTAACGAACATCTCTTTCGGGATAGCTTACAGTAACAGTAATCAGGATCCACTGGCCTTTGACAAGCCAGTCACGCTTTCAACTGCGGTAGAACTCGCGCTGAAGCGGGATCCGCGCCTTTCGCTCAATGAGGCGATTGCTGGATCGGCGGAAGGGCTGATCGATCAAGCCGGAATTCGACCGAACCCGGTGTTGGGAGCGGAGATCGAGAATGTTCTTGGGACGGGTCCGTTTCAAGATGTCCAGAGCCTGGAAGTCACGCTTGGTGTTCGCCAGCTCATTGAGACGGCAAACAAACGCGAGCGGCGGACGGAGCTGGCGCGAAGCGAGCGGGAGCTTGTCGATTGGGAGCGGGAGCTGATCGTTGCCGAAATTGAAGCCAATGTCCGGCAAGCTTTTACGGAGGCGCTCCTATGGCGGGAATCGGTCGCGCTGCGGCAGGAACAGCTTGCCCTTGCGGAACGAAGCGAAGAGGAGACGACGCGGCTTGTCGAAGCGGCGCGTTCGTCTCAGGTCGAGTTAAACCGGGCCGGACTTGCCGTGCGTCAGGCGCGTTTCGCTTTGCAACAGGCGGAACGAGGACTCGAAGCCACTCTTGACGCCCTCGCGGCTTTGTGGGGAATCACTCCGGCGCCGGTCTTTGAAATCGAAGGAGAGCTGGTGCTCGAAGAATCGCCGCCAGCTCTGGATGAGCTGTTGGGATTGCTGCCGGAGACGGCTACCCTTGCGCGATTCGATGCCGTGAGCAGGAGCCGCGATGCCACGCTGAAATTGGAACGGGCGCGCGCCAAGCCAGACGTTGAGGTTTTCGCCGGAGCGCGCTATTCCAACGAGGGCAGCAGCGATGGTGCGTTCGTTTTCGGTATCAAGATGCCCTGGCCACTCTTCGACAAGAACGAAGGCAACATCCGTTCAGCCCGTGCCAGGGTCCGTGCTGTCGAGCATGAACGTGAAAATGCCCGGCGGAATCTGGTCCGCCAGCTAAGCGCAGCTTACCGCAGTTTGACGGCTGCATTTCAGGAAGCCAAAGCAGTGG
>DATGSL010000190.1:0-5314 GCA_035302665.1 Opitutales bacterium
TTATCGAGCTGATATGCGGAAATCCCGCGCCCGCGCTCCGCAATCAACAAATGGGTTCGCGAAGGGCTCAATTTCACTCCGAGGGGTTGCGTCATTCCCGGAGTCAAAAGGGTCCGATGCTCTTTCGTTTCGAGATTGTAAACGTTCAGCGTGTTGTTCCCGAAATTCGTGTAAAAGACATCCTGCGTATCCGGATCAAAAGCGAGGCCGTAAGTCTGAATACTGCTCTCCGGCAATTCGGCTTCGTTTCGGGAGTCCCACTGTTCCGGTAAAAAGCGTCGCAACTGGTTGTCGGTCGCGGTCAAAACCAGAAGCTCATCGGCAGTTGCATCGCTCTTTGCCATCGCGAGGCCGGTGTACGGAAGAGCTTGCCAACCGCGTTGCTCGATATTGGTACCCTCTAGAGTTGCGGAAACGATCGCGTGATTAAAATCGGTGTAGTAAAGACGGTTCTTCGCTTCGTTGATTTCCAGAAAGTGAATGCTGGTCCCGGCATTCGGTATCAACTGCGTAGCTCCGCTTCCATCCCGATTCGCCCGCCAAATATCGCCGCCATCATGACCGCTCCAATAAATATGCGAATCGGTCACGGCGATATCGACCGCAAAACTTGTCATCGTCGGCGACGAGGTTTCGCCGTCAAAAATCACGGTCTGATTGCTTCCATCGATGTCAGAAGCCAGAATCCGCTTCTGCTCCGTCCAATAAAGATCGAAAGCCGAAAGAGAAAGCGCAGGTAGGAAAAGCGCAAGCAGCACCCACGCATACAAGCGCCTGGTGTCTGCTTTTAATAGGTGGTGACTTTTTATCATAATTACTTACTTAACAGGGTTTTGAGTTTAGAAACTGATTAAAACCCCTCCCATCTCCACGATCCGAAACGCGCTCCCTTCCTGCTGTTAAAATCGGGATCGTCCGCACGGGATAGGCACGAAACACGAAGGCCTGCAAAAAAAGGGATCAAGGCGGGAGGTTGGTTTCAGGTAATTGCATAGGTTGTATCCGAAAAACAGCCGAATTGTTTCCAAACTATGACACTCCTGTATCGGATATGTCCAGCCGTTTCATAAATGTATCACCAAAAAATGCGCCGCACCCGGTTGACCCACACAACGATGCGCCATTCTTTCAGATTTCCGGAAAAAACCTTCCGGACAGCTCCCCTTTTCCAAGTCACTTCGACGTGGAAAGATTCGCCTGGAAACTACTCGTTCCGAAGGGCGATAATTGGATCGAGATGAGCCGCACGGATCGCCGGATAAAGACCGAATGCCACTCCGACAGCAATACTGACGCCAAAGGAGAGTCCGATCGCATAAAGGGGCACAACGGTCGGCATTCCCGAAAATCTTTCAATCAGCTGCGGAACGAGCACTCCGATAACGATCCCAATCAATCCACCCGTACTCGAAAGAACCACCGTCTCCACCAAAAATTGTCCAACAATCTGATTCCTCCGCGCTCCGAGCGCACGCCGAACCCCAATTTCGCGCGTCCGTTCCGTCACCGAAGCAAGCATGATATTCATAATGCCGATTCCGCCGACAAGAAGACTGATTCCCGCGATCGATCCGAGAACAATATTAAAAGTTCGCTGCGTATCCTCTGCCTCCCGAAGCAACGCCAACGGTACACTCACCCGGTAATCCTGGCGCGGATGAAAACGGGCCAACATCTGCTCGATCGCCTGCGAGGTCCGGATCACATTTTCAATCCCATCGACCTCGACCACCAGCTGATGCAACTCCACGCGCGACCGCTCCTGGGAACCTTCCCTCCGGCGCACCACAACATCGCCAAAACGTTCCCGCGCCGTCGTCATCGGAATATAAGCATCGACCGCCTGGTCGGGCGTTTGCACACCGCCGACACTTCCTTCCGTATCGCTTCGGATAATCCCGACCACCTCGTAATAATTTTTCCCGATCCGAATCCGACTTCCGAGCGCTTCATCGGTTGCCAGAAGACGGCGAGCAGAAGTTTCCGTCAACACGCATACATTTGCGCGCTGTTCGAGATCTTTTTGCTGCAAACGGCGCCCAGCTACCAGATCCCGTTCAACCAAATCAAACCACGCAGGCGTCGTTCCCACGATCCGCAACTCCATCGATCGGCCACCGACACGCGCTTCATACGGAACAAGTTTTGCCGGAACCATCCGTTTTACCGTTGAAATCGTTTCCTCAATCCGCGCCTGATCATCATAAGTCAGACCGTACATGCTCATCCGGACCCGCTGAGTCGAGCGATCCTCCTGCGGCTGAACCGAATGGATAATGATATTCTGGCTCCCGAGACGCCGGATTCTCTCCTGAGCCTCCCGACTTGCTCCCGTGCCGACCGCCAACATCGCGATGACGCTCCCGACACCGAAAACAACCCCCAACATCGTTAAAAGCGACCGGAGTTTGTGGAGCATGAGCGTTTTCACGCCCAGTTTAATCATGCGAAAATTGCGGGAAAACATCGTCTTGCCTGTCAGTGATTTTTCAAAAAATAGCACGCGGCTACTCGCCTCCGAGAGCCTCACCATTCTCCGTCGAAGCGAGGCTTTCATCCACCGCTGATTCGTCAACCGGATCAGCTGGCGGCGGTTCCTCCGACAAAAACTCTTCGTCCGTCAACCGATCATGAAGCGGCGGCGACATCATGACAAGTTCCCCTGCATCAAGACCTTCGATAATATGAACCAAGCGGTTATTATCGAGCCCGATCGTTACCCGGCGCGCGACCGGCGGACCTTGCTCCGGCAAAACATAGACATAATGATTGCGGCCAAATCGCACCACCGACTGCAAAGGCACCGTCACAACATCGATCAATTCCTCGATGATCACCTCCACCCGGCAGCTCATACCCGTGCGGAGATTCTGAGAAGTGCTCTCCACCTCGACTTCTGTCGAATAAACGGTCAGGTCCGGGTTCAGCCAAATACTTTGGGCATCGGGCATCGGAGCGATTTTCCGAACCTTGCCAACGAGCTCCGTCCCGGGACGCGCATCGACCGTAATCCGCGCCGGCATTCCGACAAAAATTCGCTCCAGTGACGATTCGTGGACATTGATATCGGCGACCATTCCTTCCGAGGAGGGCAAGTAAATCAATTCCTGCCGCTCGCGGATCTCCTGTCCAGCTTCGAGCGGCTCGTTGTTACCCCAGCGACTTTGATTTGCGCTCGTTTCGTAAACAACCATACCGGCGGCCGGTGCGCGCAATTTCGTATGAGAAAGTTGCAATTCAATATTCGCCAGCTCTCGCCTCTCCACTTCGAGGTGCTGCTGCGCCGAATCAAAATCGGCCTGCGCCTGCACAAGATTCGCGTTGGCAATGAGCTCCACGCGATCGAGAGCACGTTCGGCCTGAACCACATCGCTTTGCAACTGCTCGAGATCGCGCTTATGCGTATAGCTTTCCAACAGCCGCAACTGGCCTTCCGCGACCTTGAGCTGCACCTGTGCCCGCTCCATCGAAAGACGATCCCCCTCCACTTCGAGTTCCGTAATAAAACCTTGCGCAGCAAGATCCTTCGAATCCTGATATTGCTGCTCCGCCCGTGCCAGCTCCTGTTTCCGAAGATTGATTTCAGAAACCAACTCCTCCCGCTGCTGGGCGTACTCGCCATCGGCTTCAGAAGTGATCGCCGCCTCTTCCAAAGGAGCCTCTTCTTCCGCAAGCGAGGCAAATCCGAGTTCCTCAAGCATTTCCTGCCGTCCGAGATAACGGGCCAAATCAAGTTTCGCCAGACGAAGGGTCAATTCCGCCTCAGCAATATCACTCTCATTCTGGCTTTTGGTCACTTCCAGCTGCTCCCGGGCACGGATAAAGGTAGCTTCCGCATTCTGAACCTGAATTCGCGATTGAACATGCTTGTTTTCGAGCTGGCTCGCGTCGAATTCAGCAAGCAAATCCCCTTCCTCGACCATTGTTCCTTCCGGAATAATCCAAAGCAAGGTCGTCCGTCCCTCAATCCGGTTACTGACGACAACCTGATCGCGACTCCGCAACGTACCCGATTCGGTTACACTGACCGTCAAATCACGACGAGTCGCCTCAACAAACAATCCGTAATCGACCGGCTCCGCGCCGAAGCGTATCCAAGCCACACTTGTGCCGACCAATAAAACCGCGCATACGGCCGCCAGAAGGCTCCATTGCAACTTACGTCCCTTTTTATCAGCCTCCGTTTTTGATTCGCTGCTCATGATAAATTCATCCTCCCCAGTTATCCTTGTTCTTGAATCGGCTCTTCGTAAAGTTCAGGTGCATCGGGGTCAAATTCCTCAATCAACCCCTGATAGTTGACAACCAGCACACCGACATCGCGCTGGAAAGAAAGTTCAGCAATCCGATAATTGACGACTGCATCGATAAGACTGTTTTGCGCCGCGATCAACGCTTGGTTTGCCTCCAAAACATCCCGCGTTTCCGCTCGATCGGCCTCCTGAAACGCCTGAGCCTGACGCATCCGCCGTTCAGCGATATTCAAGGCCTGAACCTGAATCTGATAATTCTCCCGCTGCTGCAACAAGTTACGCAACGCCTCCCGCACCTCGAGTTTCACCTCATCCTCGATCGCCTGGACTTCGCGCACAGCTCGCTCAAAACGAACGAGACTTTCCCGATATCGGATCCCTTCCGCTCGCCGGGAAAATGGTAAATCGAGATCGGCACCGAGAAAATAATATCCTTCAGATGGATCAAGCCGTGCATTTCGCGCGCCCGCAGATCCAATACCGCGCCGTTCCCCAACCGTTGCCCCGCCGGTAAGATTAAAACCGGCACGCAATGCATCAGCAGCCACAACAACCTGTCGCTGCGAATCATAAACCTCCCCTTCCGCAATCCGAAGATCGAGCCGATGATTCCACGCAAGCTCGATCGCCCGGTCCTCGTCGATTTCATATCGTCCGCGGCCGTTCGTCTCCGATTCCAACTCCAGCTCCTCAACACCTTCCTCCAAATCAATTCCACCAGCCACTTCACCCAAAATATCCTCCGCCTGCTCCGCGAGACGACTCAACTCCTCCGCATCGATTTCAATTTCAGCATCAGTCGGCAATCCAAGAGTGATTTTAAACCGATCGAGCTGTCCGGCGTAACGTTCCCGCGCGGAAATCCAGCTCTCCCGCGCCCGCAACAAATCCTGCCGAGCCTGATCGACCTCGATACCGGTCACACGACCCCGCTCATGAAAGGCTTCCGTCCGCTCAACGAGCAAAGCCAGACGGTTGTAATTTGATTCAGCATTCTGGATCTGATCTCGCGCCTGCAAAACCGAAAAAAACTCATCGGCAACCCGAACCGCATAACTCCG